>DASQGM010000125.1:0-14806 GCA_035632615.1 bacterium
CGGTCCTAGCCGCTGGCGCCCGACGGCGCGAGCCCGAGATATGTCTCCCGGATGCGAGGGCTGCGGAGCAGGACGTCGGCGGTGTCGTGGAGGACGATCCGGCCCGTTTCCAAGACGTAGCCGCGGTCCGCGTGAGTGAGCGCGACCGGGACGTCCTGCTCGACGAGCAGCACGCTGGTGCCCTCCGTGCGGAGACGCGCGACGACCTCCATGACGGCCTGCACGACGATCGGGGCCAGCCCGAGCGAGGGTTCGTCGATCAGCAGCAGGCGCGGGCGCGCCATCAGCGCCCGCCCGAGGGCCACCATCTGCTGCTCGCCGCCGCTGAACTGGCTGGCCGGGGCGTCGATGCGGCCGGCGATCCTGGGAAACAGCTCCAGCACGCGCCGGAGGTCGTTGCCGACGGCCGCCCGATCCCGCCGGGCGTAGGCGCCGAGCAGCAGGTTCTCGCGGATCGTGAGGTCTGGGAAGAGACGGCGCCCCTGCGGAACCTGCGCCACGCCGCACCGCACGATCTCCTCCGGTGACCAAGCGGTGATCTCCGCCGTATCGAACCGGAGCGTGCCGCCCCATGGGCGCAGCAGCCCCGACACGGTCCTGAGCAGCGTCGACTTCCCCGCGCCGTTCGGGCCGATCAGCGCGACCACCTCGCCCTCGTCCACGCGCAGCGAGACGTCCCACAGCACCTGCACTGACCCGTAGCCGGTGTTCAGGCGGTCGATCGCGAGCAGCGGATCGCTCACGGAGCCGTCCCAGGGGTGGCCCGGCCGTGCGGGCCCGGATCGCGCGCGTGGATCCCGAGATACGCTTCGATGACCGCGGGGTCTTGCGTGACCTGATCCGGCCGGTCCTCGGCGATCTTCCGGCCGTGATGGAGCACGATCACGCGCTGAGACAGCCCCATCACCGCGCGCAACACGTGCTCGATCACGATCAGTGTGACACCCTGGGCGTTGACGCGCCGCAGCATCGCCATGCCGTCGTCCACCTCGGCGGGCGTCAGGCCGGCCATCACCTCGTCGAGCAGCAGCAGGCGCGGCCGTAGGCTGAGCGCCTTCGCGACCTCCAGGCGGCGCAGGTCTGACGTGGTCAGCGCCCGCGCGCGGAGATCGCGCTTCGCGCCGAGCCCGACAGCGTCCAGCACCGCGTCGGCTTCCGTGAGCGCCGCGGCCACCCCGGCGGCGGGCCCGGCCCGGAACAACGCCGGCACGGCGACGTTCTGGCGGACGCTCATGTCCCGAAACGGCTGAGCGATCTGAAATGTGCGCGCGATGCCCCGCCGAGCGATCGTGGCGGGGCGCAGCCCCGTGAGCGGATGGCCGTCGAACCACAGCGAGCCCTCGGTCGGGGACTCCAGGCCGGTGATCAGGTTCACGAGGGTGGTCTTGCCCGCGCCGTTCGGGCCGATCAGGCCCACGATCTCGCCCGGCTGGATCGCGAGGTCCACGTGATCCACCGCCACGAGGCGGCCGAACAGCTTGGTCAGGCCCCGCGCCTCCAGCAGCGGCGTCACACGCGGCTCTCCCGGAGGCCGGTGCGGATTGCCCGCCAGATGCTCCCGCGCGCCGCGGCGATCTCCGCGAGCCCCCGCGGCGCGAAGACCACCAGCAGACAGATGAGGCCGCCGAACAGGACATTGTGCAGGAACACCGAGACGCTCGTGAGGATGGTGTCCAGGCTCTTCAGCACGATCGCCCCCACGATGGGCCCGAGCGTCGTGCCGGGCCCGCCGAACAGCGTCATCACGACGGCCTGGATGGTGAAGTCCACGTTGAAGACGGTGGGCGGGTCGATGAACGTGAACCAGTACGCGTACACCCCTCCCGCTGCGCCGAAGAACCAAGCACTCGCCGCGTAGGCCAGGATCTTGTAAGGCAGGGGCTCGATCCCGAGCACCTGCGCCGCGTCCTGGTTCTCTCGAATCGCTGCGAGCGCGTAGCCGGCGCGGGACCGGGGGAGCGCGTACCCGGCGAGGACCGCCAGGATCAGGATCCCGAGCAACCAGTAGTAGAACGCCGTGAAATTGCGCGCGACCGGCAGGTTCATGCCGGCGCCGCCGCCGGTCACGCCGAGGTTGGCGGCGAGTTGCTGGAGCACCAGCATGAACCCCAAGCTGGCGACCGCGAAATAGTGGCCGCGCAGCCGGAGGAGGACGCTGCCCATGAGCCCCGCCGCGATCGCGGCGAGCACGCATCCGGCCGCGACGCCCACGACGAACGGCGCGTGCGCCGCCGTCATGAGGATGCCCGTGGCGTAGGCGCCGAGCCCGAAGAACGCTGCCGCGCCGAAATCGGCGTACCCCGCGTATCCGCCGATGAGGTTCCACGCAGACGCGAGCGTGCCGAACATGAAGATCCCGGCGACGAGACGGATGTAGTACGTGCTCGCGACGGTCGGCAGGAGGAGGGCGACCAGGAGGCCGGCGGCCACCGCCGCCGCCGACGCAAGCGTCCGCACGTCGGCGGCGCCCGTCACGCCGCGAGGCGGACCGCCCGCGCGAGCGGTGTGCCCGGTGCGGATCATCCGCGGAACCGCGCGGCCCGTCCCAACAGCCCCGCCGGGCGGATCACCAGCACGAGGATGAGCACGCTGAACGCAACGAGGTTGTTGTAGTTCGGCCCGAGCCAGGCCGCGGCGTACGTCTGCAGCACGCCGAGGGCCAGGCCGCCGAGGAAGGCGCCGGGCACGCTGCCGAGCCCGCCCATGACGCACGTCACGAACGCGACCAGGGTGTACGCGTCGCCCATCGCCGGGAAGATGGGAAAGCTTAGGCCGATCAACCCGCCGGCGATCCCGGCGCTGGCCGCGGCGATCGCGAACGTGAGCGCGTACACGCGGGCGATCGGGATGCCCATCAGCCGCGCCGCCTCCTGGTCCTGAGCGGTCGCCCGGATCGCGAGGCCGAGCCGGCTCCGCGTTAGCAGGGTGTGCAGGATCGCGGCGACGGCGACCGCGAGCGTGAGCGTGACGACCCGCACCACGGGCACGGTCAGCGGGCCGACGCTCCAGTTCCACCCGGAGTACGCGGTCGTGATCCCTCGGATGTCCGCGGTCCATACCGACTGGGCCGCGTTGGAGATCAGCAACGAGAGGCCAAAGGTCAGGAGGAACGTGATCAGGAACGGCGCCCGGATGACTTGGTTGATCAGGCCCCGCTGCAACCCGTAGCCGAAGACGAACAGGGCGCCTCCGACGAGCGGAAGCCCCAGCAGCGGATCGACGTGATACAGGGTGAACAGCCAGTACGTCGCGTAGGCGCCGAGCATCACGAGCGCCCCGTGCGCGAGATTGACGATGTTCAGCGTTCCCCAGACGAGCGAAAAGCCGACCGCCACGGTGGCGTACGTCCCCCCGATGAGGAGGCCGTTGATCGCGTTCTGCAGCGCGAGCTGCGCGTCAACGCTCAGGGACGCACACCGCCGCGGCCGACTGGTCCGCCGGCTTGAAAGGGAGCGGCCCTGCCGCTGTCTCCGCTACTTCCGCGCCGTCCAGATGGGCGTCGGATAGATCGGCTGCGCGGACGCGATGTCGGACGGCCACACGGTCACGACCTTGCCGTGCTGGACCTGCACGGTCACCATGGGCTTGTAGACGTCCAGGCCGGTCGCGTCGAACTTGATCCGTCCGTAGAAGGTCACCGTGTCGAGAGAGGCGAGCGCGTCACGCACCTTCTGTGGGTCGAGCGTCCCGGCCTTCTCGAGCGCCAACTGCAGCGTGAGGCCGCCGGCGGCGCTCTCCGCGGCGTGGTAGTCCGGCACGAACCCATACTTCGTCTCGAAGGTCTTCGCAAACTGCTGCGCGGAGCCGAACAGGGGCCCGGTGTACTTGACCTCGGGCGTCCACTGGGACGACGCGAACACATACTCCGCCGCAGCGCCGAGCGACTTCGAGAAATCGGGGGTCGTCGGCCCCACCGTGAAGCCCCAGAACTTCACGTCCACGTTCAGGGTCTGGGCCTGCCGCATGACCAGGAGGCTCTCCTGCAGGTGGCCCGAGCCGATGAGGACGTCGGGGTGGAGCGACTTGATGCTGGTCAGCGCGGCGCTCAGGTCGGTGACTCCGACGGCGGGATACTTCTGGAAATACACGACCTTGAGCCCGTACTCGGTCGCCCACGCCTGCGCGCCGTTCGCGACCTCGAGGGAGAAGAGGTCGTCGGCGGAGAGGATGGCGACGGTGGTCGGCTTCGGCGACAGGGTCACGGCGGCCTTGAGCATCGCGGCGGCGTAGTCGTCGGCGGGGCTCAGGACCCCAAAGACGTACTTGTACCCCTGTTGGAAGATCCTGCGCGCCGCGCCGTTGGACTCGACCATCGGGATCTTGTACTTTTCCGCGATCGGCGCGTCCGCGAACGTCGGACCGCTCCCGTACGGTCCGAGCAGGAAGTTCACCTTGTCCTGGCTGATGAGCTTGTCGGCGAGTTCCGCGGAGGTCTGCGGCTTGCTCTGGTCGTCGTAGTAGACGATCTCGACCTTGTACGCGGTGCCGCCGACCTTGATGCCGCCGGCCGCGTTGACCGTTTCCGCCCACAGATCGTAGCCATCCTTCGTCAGGGCGCCCTCGCGGGCGTCGGCGCCGGTCGCCGCGAGCGGCGCGCCGATCTTGATCACGTCCGCCCCGCGGGATGGGACGGGGAACGCCCAACCGAGTGCCAGCACAGTCACCACGGCCGCCAGGGCCGCGCCGGTCCGGAAGAGACGTGACACGATCCACCTCCTTCGGTGTACAGAGGTCCCCGCGCTCGGGCCCCTGTCTTCTACGGCGTGTTCCTACGCGCCGGCCTGCCGCAGGGTTCCTTCGTCCGTCGCTAATACGGCCGTAACGCCCCGTGCGCACGGCCCTAACTTCCTATGCTCAGAACGGTAACATTTCCTGCACCGCCAGCCTCTGCTACAATAAGCCCACACACGATGCCCGCGAATCTCACGCCGCAGTACCTCGAGGCCGAGCGCCGCTATCGCCAGGCCACCACCCCCGAGGAGCAGCTTGCCGCCCTCGAGGAAATGATGGCCACCATCCCCAAGCACAAGGGGACGGAACACATGCGCGCCGACATCCGGCGCCGCATGGCGAAAACGCGCACCGACGCGGCGCGCCGCAAGTCGGCGGGCGCCAAGGGGCCGACCTGGCACCACGTGCCCCGGGAGGGGGCCGGCCAGGTCGTGCTCGTGGGTCCCCCGAACGCCGGCAAGTCGCGGCTGCTCGCGGCGCTCAGCCACGCGACCCCGGTGGTCGCGCCGTACCCGTTCTCGACGCGCATGCCGCTTCCCGGCATGGTGCCGTTCGAAGACGTGCAGGTCCAGCTCGTAGACCTGCCGCCGATCGCGCACGAGACCGCCGAACCGTGGCTCCTGGCGCTCGTGCGCCAGGCGGACGGCGCGCTCCTGGTCGCGGACCTGGCCGACGACGACGTGCTCTCCGGGATCGAGACCACGCTCGACATCGCGTCGCAGTTTCGGGTCCAGCTCGGCAGGCGGGGCGCCGCGGAGGACATCGTCCCGAGCCTGATGGTCGCGACGAAGCTGGATGTGGAGGACGCCGACCTGCGGCTCGAGATCCTGCGCGAGGCGTGGGGCGAGCGCTTCGAGATCGTCGCGGTCTCCGCCGAGGCCGGGACGAACCTCGAGGCGCTGCGGCGCGAGGTGTTTCACCTGCTGAACGTGATCCGCGTGTACACCAAGGCGCCCGGGCAGCGAGCGGACAAGTCGGTGCCGTTCGTGCTGCCGAGGGGCGCCACCGTGGCGGACGCCTCCGCAGCCGTGCACAAGGACTTCGTCGAGCGGCTCAAGTATGCCCGCATCTGGGGCGCGCGCGCGTTCGAGGGCCAGATGGTGCAGCGCGAGCACGTCCTCGAGGACGGCGACGTGCTCGAGCTGCACGCGTGACCCCGCCCCAAGCGTGCGCAGGGGAAGCGCACGTGCTTGGGGGCTCGGGTCTGTTCACGTGGGATTTCGCGGACGCGTCGCGAGAGGACGCGCCGGTGCGGAGCGGGAGGATGGTGGCGCATGGCGCGGGTTGAAGCCTCGACGCTGATTCGGGCTCCGCTCGATCACGTGTACGCGGTGGCGAAGCGGGTGGAAGACTTTCCACGGTTCATGCCCGACCTTGAGCGCGTGACGGTGCTGGAGCGCGCCGGCGACGTGCCCACCGCGACCGAGTGGGTCGGTGTGGTCGAGGGGCGCAAGATTCACTGGATCGAGGACGACGTCTGGGACGACGCGCGGCACGTCTGCCGGTTCCGCCAGCGGGACGGAGATTTCGAACGGTACGAAGGCGAGTGGACGTTTCAGCCGGAAGGCGAGGGCACGCGCACCGCGATCGCGGTGGAGTTCGAGTTCGGGATCCCGCTGATCGGTGGGCTGCTCAGCCAGCTCCTCCGCGTCAAGATGAAGGAGAACCTCGACGGCATGCTCGCCGCGCTCCGGGGCCAGCTCGAGAGTCAGCGCTGATCGCGCCTGACGCACTACGGCGCCGGGCCGGCCGTGCGTTATGATGAGTGGGGTGAGGTGAGCTCGCGGGGCTCCCGCGCCGCGGGCGGAGAGGAAATTCCCCTCTGGCGCAGAATCTTGCCGCGGATTGCTCGCGGAAGGACGGACTACCATGCCGACGACGTCGCAGCACACCGTGCCGATCGCGCAGCCCCAGGTCACGGATGAGGAGAAGCGTCGGGTGATCGAGGTGCTGGAGGCGGGGCACCTCGTTGCCGGGCGATGGGTGCGGACGTTCGAGGAAGCCTTCGCCGCGTACATCGGGGCCCGGCACGCCGTGGCGACGTCGTCCGGCACGACCGGGTTGATGGTGGCGGTCGAGGCCGTGGGGATCACCCCGGGCGCGCGGGTGATCACGACGCCGTTCTCGTTTGGGGCGACCGCGAACGCGCTCCTCCATCGCGGCGCACGCCCGGTGTTCGTGGACATCGACCCCGTCACGTACAATCTCGATCCCGACGCTGTCGCCGAGGAGCTCGACCGGACGCCCGACGTGCAGGGCATCCTGCTCGTCCACCTGTACGGGCTGCCGTGCCGGATGGACGCGTTTGTGGACTTGGCGCGTTCTCGCGGCCTCGTCCTGATCGAGGACGCGGCACAGGCGCACGGGGCGGAGTTTCGGGGGCGGCGGGTCGGGATGTTCGGGGCGGCGAGCGTGTTCAGCCTGTACCCGACGAAGAATCTGATGACCGGCGAAGGCGGCCTGCTGCTGACGAACGACGACGCGGTGGCCGACCGGGCGCGGCTCCTGGTCAACTGCGGCAGCCGCACGCAGTACGTGTACGAGGTCCTCGGATACAACTTCCGCATGACCGAGATGGCGGGCGCGCTCGGGGCGGTCCAGTTGCCGCTCCTGGACGCGCGCAACGCCCGCCGGCGGGCGAACGCCGCCCGGCTCCGGGCGGGGCTGGCGGACCTCGACTGGCTCGTGCTCCCCTCCGAGCCGCCGGGATGCCGGCACGTCTTCCATCAATATACGATCCGCGTGCCGCGGGTGCGCGACCGGCTGATCCGGCATCTCGACGCCCACGGCATCGGGAACCGGGTCTACTACCCGCTCCCGATCCACCGGACCCCGCTGTACGAACGCGAAGGCTACGGGGCCGGGCGGTTCCCCGAGGCGGAGCGGGCCGCCGCGGAGGTGGTGAGCATCCCGGTCCACCCCGCGCTCGACGACGAGGCGCTCGATCGGGTGATCCGCACGATCCGCAGCTTCGACCCGCGCGGTTGAGGAGGCGCTCATGAGCCAGGGGATCCGTGTCGGGGTCGTGGGCCTCGGCCAGTGGGGCCAGCACCACGTGCGGATCTACCATCACCTGCCGGACGTCGACCTGGTCGGCGTCGTGGACACCGCCCCGCGGGAGGTCGGCGCGTTTTCCCGGCGGTACCAGATCCCGGGGTACGAGGACTACCGCGCGCTGTTTGGCAAGGTCGACGCGGTCAGCCTGGTCGTCCCGACGGCGCTACACTACGAGATCGCGCGCGACTTCTTGAATCACGGCGTGCACGTGCTGGTGGAGAAGCCGATCACCACCACGGTGGAACAGGCGGCTGAGCTGGTCGACATCGCGCAGCGGCACGGCCTGACCCTGCTCGTCGGCCACGTCGAACGCTTCAAGCCCGCGGTCCAGGCGCTGCGCGAGCAGGTGACCGAGCCGCTGTTCGTCCAGGTCCGCCGGGTCCGGATGTGGGATCCGCGGCGGGTGATGGATGTTGGCGTGGTGCTCGACTTGATGATCCACGACCTCGACATCATTCTCACGCTGCTGCGGTCGCCCGTGGCGCGGGTCAGCGCGATCGGCGCCGCGATCCACGGCGACGACGAGGATCTCGCGGTCGCGCACCTGACGCTCGAGAGCGGGTGTCTCGCCAGCTTCGTGGCGAGCCGCATCTCCCCGGTGAAGGCGGCCGAACTCGAGATCACGCTCCCGGACGGGCTCGTGCACCTCAACTACCTGAGCCAGCAGATCACCGTCCGGCGCAACGGGACGCAGCGGCGCACCGTGGTGAAGGGGGAGGAGCCGTTGCGGGCGGAGCTGACGCACTTCGTGGACTGCGTTCGGGACGGGGCGCGGCCGTTGGTCCCGGGCGAGCACGGTCTGCGCGCGCTCGAGGTCGCGCAGAGGATCCTCGAACGGATGACGCTGATTACCCCGCGGGTCGCCGTGTAGGCGGCGCACCCCGCCGGGTGCGCGCTACGCCGGCACCGTGACGCACGTGATGACCCGTGCGACCCCTTCGATCGTGCGGATGTGCGCGTCCACCAGCAACGCGATCTCGCGCGTGGCGCCCGTCCGCACCACCGCCAGCACGTCGTACTCACCCATGACGGCGTGAGCCTCGTCGATGCCGGGCAGCGCCCGCAGCAACCGCGCGACCTCGGCCGGGGTGTTCCGTTCAAGTTTGATGAGGAGAAACGCGGTCTCGGACATCCCGCCCTCGTGATTCTCCGTGCCGTGACGAAGTCCTATGGGCGGCGCGGGCAACGACGCCGCACGGAGGTGCCGCGATGACGCAGCTGCCGGTTGGAAAGGTGCCGCCCGACCTGCTGCGGCGGTTCGTGTACACGCACCTGGGCACGCGGCGCCCCGACGTGTTCGTGCGCGCGGGGATCGGCGAGGACTGCGCGTCGATCACGTTCGGCGACGAGGTCGCGGTGCTGACCACCGATCCGATCACGGGTGCCGGGCAGGACCTCGGGTGGTACGCGGTGTGCGTGGCGACGAACGATCTCGCCGCGGCGGGCGCCGAGCCGGTCGCGCTGATGCTGACCGTCCTCCTTCGGCCCGGACAATCCGTGGAGGATCTCGCCCGGGTGATGCGGGAGGCGGGTCGGGCCGCCGAGTCGCTCGGGATCGAGATCGTCGGTGGGCACAGCGAGGTGACGAGCGGGATCGACCGCACCATCGTCGTGGTGACCGCGGTCGGGCGTGCGCCGCGCGACGCCGTGCTCGGCAGCGGAGGCGCGCACGCCGGGGACGATCTCGTGCTCACCAAGGGGGCCGGCATCGAAGGGACGGCGATTCTCGCCGCGGATCTTGAGGCCCGCCTGCGGCTCGCGCTCGGCGACGCGATCGTGGACCGCGCGCGGGCGTTCCGCGAGCGGATCAGCGTGCTGCCGGAGGGCCGCGCCGCGACACGGGCGGGTGCCCGCGCCATGCACGACGTCACCGAGGGCGGGGTGCTCGGCGCGGTGCACGAGATGGCGGTGGCGTCGGGGATCGGCGTGTGGCTCGACGCGGACCGCGTGCCGGTGCCCGACGAGACCGCCGCGATCTGCGCGCACTTCGGCGCGGACCCGCTGGCGCTGATCGGCAGCGGCGCGCTGCTCATCGCCACGCCGGACCCGGGGCGCGTCCTCGCGGCCGTCGCCGCAGCCGGCGCGCCGGCCGCGGTCATCGGCGCGTTCCGCCCGGCCGCGACGCCGCCCGTCGTGCGCCGAGCGGGGCGCGAGGCGCCGCTCGTGCCGCCGGCCCGCGACGAGTTGTGGCGGATTCTCGAGGAGGCCGCGCGCGCCTAGCCCTCGGCCCTGGCGAGCCGCCCCGTGCTGCGCGAGCGCTCCACCATCCACGCGAACGCGCCCGCGGCGAGCGCGAAGTAGACGAGGTTCTCGGCGCCGGCGATGCCGAGGAACAGCCAGTTCGTGCCGGGCGTGTCGAGCCCCCTCCGCGCGGCTTCGAACACGAACGTCGGCGGCAGAGCGTACGCGATCGCGCGGAGGCCCGGCGGCAACGCCGAGAGCGGGAAGAACGCCGCGGTGAGGGGCTGGAAGAGGAAGATCATCCCCCACGCGAGCGCCTGGATGCGCGTGCCGATCTGGAAGATCACCCCCAACAGCACGAGCCCGACCGACCACGCGAAGACCGTGAGGTTCGCGAAGAACAGCGCCAGGTTGACGACGCCCACCCGCAGGATGTCGAAGTGAAACCCCCAGGCCGCGATCGCGCAGATGCCGCAGAAGATCACGAGCGTCTTGAGCAGTCCCGAGAGCATGTGGGCCACGATGTACTCGGGGATCGACAGCGGCGCGACGAACATGTTGCTCAGGTTGTGCGACCAGATGTTCCACAGGCTGCCCACGGTCAGCGAGTACTGGTTGACGCGGATTACCTCCCACAACAGCAGGCCGAGGATCAGGTACGATCCGGTGCTGGCGTTCGTGACGCCGACGAGAAACCGCGAGACAAACCCGAAGACCACCACGGTGATGAGGGACGTGTAGAACAGGTCCACGATCACCTCGAGCGACCGCCGGGTGATGTACACTTCCTGCAGCAGCACCGCCTTGATGCGCTCACTCCACACGGCTGCCTCCCCGCGCGATGCTGAGGAACACGTCCTCCAGCGTCGGTTTCTTGACGTCGATGTCGGTGATCCAGACGCCCGTTTCCCCGACGTCGAAGATCAGGCTCGGGAGCGCCTGTTCCGTCGTCTCGATCGACACCGCGTACGGCTGCGTGAACCGGAAGCGCTGTCCGCGTGCCACCAGGAACCGCTCCACGGCCGCGCGGTCCCCGTCGAACGTCAGCGTGAGGGTCGCGGTGGGAATGCGCTTTGTCAGGCCGAGCGGCGTGTCGTGGGCGAAGATCCGGCCGCGGTCGAGGAAGATCACGTCGTCGCAGATCCGGGTGACCTCGTGCATATCGTGGCTGGTGTACAGGATGGACACGCCGGACGTGCGGCGGATCTCCTCGATCAGCGCCAGCGTCTTGTCCGCGATATCGGGGTCCAGCGCGGCCGTCGGCTCGTCCATCAGAATCAGCTCCGGGTCGTTCAGCAGCGCCTTGATGAGATTGACGCGGGTGCGCTGACCGGCCGAGAGATCCCAGTAGCGGGTGTGGAGGAGCTCGGTGATCCCGAAGTAGGACGCCAGCGCGTCGATCTTCGGCCGCGGCCGGCGAATAGCGTACAGGTGGGCGAACACTTCAAGATTTTCCCAGACGGAGAGGCGGCCCTGCAGCGTGTTGAACGACGACGCGAAGTTGATCCGCTGGAGACACGCGCTGCGGTGCCGCCGGAACTCCTGCCCGAAGTAGACGATGCTTCCCGACGTCGGGGTGATGAGCCCGAGCAGCATGTGGATCGTCGTCGTCTTGCCCGCGCCGTTCGGTCCGAGCAGCCCCACGATGCGTCCTCTCGGGATGGTGAACGACACGCCGTCCACGGCCTTCGCGCGGTGGAACACCTTGACCAGGTTGTGTACTTCGAGGAGCGTCTCCATGGGCACCACGTCGTCACGAGAATTGGCCCTGCACGCCACGCGCCACCCGGGCGGAGCCCGAGCGGGCGCACGGATGGGCCACGGGCGTCGCCCGCGGCCGGAGACGGATTGTCAGGTTTGGGGGATCGTGATAGGGTGCCGCAACCGTCCGGCCGGGGTGACGAGCCGTCTGCGAAGATTCCTGCGCATGTCGTCACCTCCTGCGGACGGACGAAACGCTACGACGATTTTGGCATGGAGACGTGCGGAAGTCAACGGCCGGGGCCGCGGCACGTTTCTCATTCGCGTCCGAGAACGGCGCGCATCCCGGCACGTGCGCGCTCGCACTGTGCGCGACGTCCAACAGACGACGGCCACGGGAGGTCGACCACGATGGATACGGCTCAGGAGGCGGCGATCTTCAAGGGGCCGCACGAGCTCCCAAACGCAGGATTGCTGTTGCCGAATGCGCGGGACGCCGCGGGCGCCCGCATCTTTGAGGTCGCCGGGTTCCGCACGATCGGCACGACGAGCGCGGGCATCGCGTATGCGCGCGGCGTGCGGGCCGTAGGTGTTCCCGCGACCGCGGATATCGAAGCGGGGGTTCGGACACGCCGAGCTGCTGTCTCAGGCCGGCGAGGAGGGTAGGGCACGGGGAAACGCGGTTGCACGCGCGCCGCCGTATGGTATACTACACGTACCAAACAACCGCATAGTGTGGGGGGAGCTTGGGACGACCAGGCTGAGAGGATGGCTGAGACCGCCATCGACCCCGGAACCTGATCTGGGTAATGCCAGCGGAGGGAGGTCGACCGAGCGCCGTCCCGATTCCGGGGGCGGCGCTGTTGCGTCTTGGACACGGGGATGCACGCAAAACTCGAGGTAGAGGGCGTAGTCAAACGGTTTCCCGCGGCGGAGGGCGCCGGGGCCGGGGGCGGCTCGGTCGAGGCGCTCGCGGGCGTGTCGTTGCACGTGGAGGAGCGCGAGTTCGTCACGCTGCTGGGCCCGAGCGGCTGCGGCAAGAGCACGCTGTGCAACATCGTCGCGGGGCTGTACTCCGCGGACGAGGGGGCGGTCCGGCTCGACGGGGCGCCGCTCGACGGGACGCGGGGTCGCGTCGCGTACATGCAGCAAAAGGATCTCCTGTTGCCGTGGCGCACCGTGCTTCGCAACGCGACGCTCGGCCTCGAGGTGCAGGGGGTGCGAGGGCCAGCCGCGCGCGCGGAAGCGCTCGAGCTCCTGCGCACCTTCGGCCTGGACGGGTTCGAGCGCGCCTACCCGTCTGCGCTCTCGGGGGGCATGCGCCAGCGGGTCGCCCTGGTCCGCACCCTGTTGTGCCGGCGCGAGATGCTTGTGCTCGACGAGCCGTTTGGCGCCCTCGACGCGCTCACGCGGTCGGCGATGCAGGACTACCTCCTCCGGCTCCGCGGGGAGTTCCGGCGGACCGTGCTGTTCATCACGCACGACGTCGAGGAGGCGGTGCTGCTGTCCGATCGCATCTACGTGCTCACGGGACGCCCGGGCCGGGTGCGCGCGACGATGCCG
Source organism: bacterium (assembly GCA_035632615.1). Taxonomy (GTDB): domain Bacteria; phylum Sysuimicrobiota; class Sysuimicrobiia; order Sysuimicrobiales; family Segetimicrobiaceae; genus JAJPIA01. Next base: position 13,234 of record DASQGM010000125.1, read on the forward strand.
GTCGCGGTGCCGAGACCGCGCCGGCCGGTGGACGAGGGCGTGGTGCGGCTCAAGGCCGAGATCCTCGACCTATTGCGGGCCGAGCCGGCGGGGGTCTCCGGATGAGCGCGGTGGGTCCCCGCCGCGTCGCGGCGGCGCCCGAGGAGGCCCGTGCTGGCGCCCGCGCGGCAGCCGGGTGGACCGCCGCGGTCGCGCGGCGCGCCGCCAGCTGGGGCGGACGGATCGCGCCGCCGGCGACGCTGTTCGTCGCGCTCCTCGCCGCGTGGGAGTGGGCGGTGCGCGCGTTCGGCGTCCCGGCGTACATTCTGCCGGCGCCGAGCCGGATCGCCGGGGTGCTGATCGCCGATCGCGCGTTGTTGCTCGGGGACGCGGCCGTCACGCTGGAGGAGGTCCTGGTCGGGTTCGCCGTCGCGTTCGTGGTGGGGATCGTGCTGGCCTTGGCGATCTTTTCGTCGCGGACGATCGAGCGGGCGGTGTATCCGCTCGTGATCGCCAGCCAGACGATTCCGGTGTTTGCGATCGCGCCGCTCCTGATCGTCTGGTTTGGGTACGGGATGGCGTCGAAGGTGGCGATGGCGGCGCTGATCGTCTTCTTTCCGATCGTCGTCAACACGGTGGACGGCCTGCGGGCGGCGGACGAAGACCTCGTCAACCTACTGCGCATCCTCGGGGCGGACCGCCGGCGGATCTTGTTCACGATCCGCGTGCCGGCGGCGCTCCCGTTCGTGTTCTCGGGCGTGCGCATCGCGGTGGCGACCAGCGTGATCGGGGCCGTGATCGGTGAGTGGGTCGGCGCGACGCAGGGGCTCGGGTTCGCCATGATCCACGCGAACGCCCAACTCCACATCGACCGGGTCTTTGCCGCGATCGTGTACTTGAGCGTCATGGCGCTCGCGCTCTTCGGGACCGTCTCCGGGGTGGAGTGGGTCGCGCTGCCGTGGCGCCGCGCGGAGCGAGCGGTCAGGCGCTGAGATCGTGCCTCGCCGCGCGCCCGCCGGGGGGGCGGCGACACGAGCCGTCGAGGAGGTGGGCTGTGGTACGATCGGCCATTAGGAGAGTCGGAGTCCTCACGGTGCTCGTCGCGACGGCGTTGGCGCTTGTCTCCGGTCCAGGCGGGGCGACGACGCTGGAGCCGGTCACGTTCATGCTCGATTGGTTCCCGAACCCGGACCACGTGCCGCTGTACGCCGCGCTCGGCCAGGGCTACTTCACACAGGCCGGTCTCCGCGTGGCGCTGCAGGTGCCCGCGAACGCCGACGACCCGCTGAAGCTCGCGGCGGTCGGCCGCGTGGACGTCGCCGTGAACTACGAGCCGAACGTCGTGATCGCGCGCGCGGCGGGGTTGCCGGTGAAGAGCATCGGCGTCCTGATCGGCCAGCCGCTCATGACGATCATGTTCCTCAAGTCCTCGGGCATTCGGGCGCCGAAGGACCTCGTCGGGCGCCGCGTCGGGTTTGCGGTGACCGGGTACGAGGACGCGATCGTCGATCAGATCGTCCACAGCGACGGGGCCGCGGAGTCGAACTTGAAGATGGTCAACGTCGGTTTCGACCTCGTCCCCGCGCTGCTGACC
>DASQGM010000126.1:0-5694 GCA_035632615.1 bacterium
GTCGAGACCCGCCGGCATCGGGCGCGCATCACCGGAGCCCCGAGCTGGTGGACCTGAACGGCGTGCGTCCACAGGGAACGCGACTCGGCATGGCTGAGTAGCCCGGGCAACTGGTGCGGCCAGGCTCGGTTATGTTGGTTATGATAGCCACTCTGGCGAGTCCCAATTATCATATCTATGATAACTGACTGCTGCTGACGCGGTTATCATGGTTATGATGCCTCCCGGCGGCCATCCGCCTCCCCGAGGTGGCTGCTTTCCGGAGGAGACCGAGTGCCTTCGACACCGATCGCGAGTCCGTGGACGCCTTACGGGCTCAGCGACGACCCGTTCTTCCAGGCGCCGCTCGCGCCGAGCGACGATGCGGCCCGACCGATCAGCCTCTTCGTCGGCCGTGAGGAGGAGGTTCAGCTGCTGGGCGGACAGGTCGTCGGCAGCTCGAGCTCGCGCGCCATCATCCAGGGTCCAGCTGGCGTCGGGAAGACGAGCTTCGTCAACCGGCTGAAAGTCGCGCTCGCGGAGCAGGGGGTGCTCACACACGAGCAGCCGGTCCGGGTCCGTGCGGGCATGTCCCCGCGCCAGCTCTGCGCCGAAGTCCTGCGGGTGCTGCTTCAGATCCGCGCGACCCAGGCGCCCGCGCCAGGGATCGCGGAGAAGACGGCGAAGCTCGCCTCCAAGGGCGCCCGCGACGACGATGCGTTCTGGCGGCGCGTCGGGCACCTGGTGGAGGGCGAGGACACAACCGCTGTCGGGGTGACGCTCGGTGTGCCCGTGGCCAACATCGGCGTGCAGCGGGAGCGTGGCCGCATCCCCGCGGAGGTCGACGAGCTGTCCCTCGACGCCGAGCTCGCGCAGGCGGTCGCGCGGCTCTCCGCGGGCGGGACGCGCCACGTGCTGATCCACGTCGACAACCTCGAGAACCTCTCGGGCGCCGACGCCGCGGCGGCCGCCGCACTCGTCCAGAATCTCCGCGACAGCTTCCTCATCGACCACAGCCACTGGCTCTTCGTCGGCACCGACGACATCGAGCGTCGGGTCTTCCGCACGACAGAGCAGGTCGGGGGGATCATCCCCTTCGCGGTCGACCTCGAGCCGCTCCCCCCGGCGGCGGTCGCGGAAGTGCTGCAGCGCCGCTACCAGCACCTCCGCCGCGGGAGGAATCTGACACCGCCCGTCGAGCCCGAAGTCGCGGCCGCGCTGTACCGGCGCTACCGCGGCGACCTACGGAACTTCCTTCGCCTCCTGAGCCGCGCCGTGCAGCACCACGCGATCACGTCGCCGGGTACGCCGCTCGGCGCGGGCGAGCTCGTGGCCCTCATGGCGCCGCGATACTGGCCCGAGCTCGTGAAGCGGGTCGGTGAGACCGACGCGCGGCACCTCGCCGCGATCTACGCGGGGAAGCCGTACGGGGCGGAGTTCCGTGTGGCCGACGCGGTGCAGACGATCGGGAACATCTCACAGCCGGCGGCGAGCAAGCTCGTGCAGCGACTATTGGCTGCTGGTGTGGTCGCGCAGTCTCGTGCAGAGGGGAAGAGCGTCTACTACCGCCTGCGCTCCGGCGATCTCACGATCGCGCTCGGGCTGAGCTGAGCGCCGAGGGGGAGGAGCGAGCGTGGAGACCTGCACGCCCGACCGGTACTTCGACGACGTCGACGCCGCCGCGAAGCAGTGCCTCGCGGCAGACGTCGCACCGATCGATCTTGCGCTCAACGTCTACGAGGGCGCGCGGGCGCGGGAGCGAGAAGCGGGGACCATCCGCCACGGCGTGGAGGTGGACGCGACCACACGGACACACGTCCTGCGCGTCGACGGTGTGCCGTTCTCCACGATGTTCGAGCTCGCGCGCCACTTCTTTGCGGCCTTGAGCCTGACTGATGAATTCCTGGCGGCGCAGTTCGGCCGCACGCCCGGCGCGACAGTCGGCTGAGGCCCAGGGCGGGACGCCACGCCCAACTGGCGTCGTAAGATCGGCGGGGTGGTAGCCGCGCGCCAAAACGCGGGCTAACAGGTCGAGCGGGACCTCTTCGGTCGCCCCCGCGACCACGCAGTCGCTCGGGACGATCAGTCCGCGCCTCCGGCGCGGTCGCTAGCCGCTTCGCGCTGGTGCGCGGGGCGCTCCGCGCCGGCTGATCGCTGGAGGGAGCAGCCAACGCACTACCGCCGGGTGCGCTTCTCCTCGCCGACGTACTCCAGCAGGTCCGACACGTCGCAGTTCAACGTCCGGCACAGCACGTCGAGCGTCTCGAGCTCGATCCGCTTCGTCTTGCCGTGGTAGAGGTCGTTGACCGTCGAGTACGCCAAGCCGGTTCGGAGTTGAAGCTCCGTCTGCTTGATCTCTCGCGCGTCGAGAAGCTCCCGCAGCCGAAGGCGAATTGCCATGCGCGCTCATCCTCCGCAGGGAAATAAATAGTGCCAGAGCTATAGCCTTGGGGCTTGACACACTATAGCCCCAGAGCTATATTGCTCTACACAGAAAAGAGGCAGCCGGTAACCCTGGAAAAGTTGGCCGGACTGCCTCTCCCGCGAACCCCGAAGGGCCGCACTTGCAAGGTACTGCTGGCGGACCCTTCGGACAACCCCGGAGGGGCCGTGTACGCACCCATTTACCAGCAGCCCGCAGCACAGCCGTCACCAGAAGTCCTCGCCTACGAGCGAGAAATCCTCGCCGCCGAGGGTCCCTATCACGTCGAGGGGCGCTACTACGCCAGCCACTTCGACGCCGAGCGGCAGCGCCGCTGGACGGCCGAGCGGATGGTCCGCGAGGCGCAGCGCCGGGCGGAGTACGTTGCCCGCAACGCCACGGCGACGCCGGCCGTTCGGCCGCGCGTCACCACGTGGCTCACTCCGCGCGAGCGGCAGCGCGTCGACGCCGCCGGCGGGGAGCACTTCGCCAGCATTCACCGGGACACGCTCGCCGGCGTGCGCGCCGACCTGACCCTCGGGCAGGCCGACACGGCGCTCGTCTCCGCCGCGTTGGTGGGGCCGTCCGACGTGCCCGCCCTGACCTCGCTCGTGCGCGGACTCCCCGCCTGCACGGTCGTCGGACTCGTGACCGACACCGACGACGCACGCGCCCTCGCCGCGACGCTCCTCCTCGGGCACGCGGGCGTCCCGCAACTCGTGGACGGTCGCGCGCCTTCGGGCTGGCAGATGCTTCGCGGCGCGTTCGGCTCGACGCGGCTCCCGCGCTCCTTCCAGCGTGACGCGCTCGCCGCCATCCTGTCGGACCTCGGCACTCCGGACGCCAGCGCGGCCGAACTCCCCGCCGGCTGCATGCGCTTCTTCCGCGCGATCTTCTCGCCGCGCCTCGCGACCGCGAAGGTCCTCGCCACCGACCTCGGCGTCTGCTCCTCGACGCTCATGAGCCGCTTCTATCGCGCAGGGCTCCCGAGCCCGAAGCGGTACATCGCGACGGCGCGGCTCGCGTGGGCCGCGCACCTTGCCGAGTCGCCGGCGCTGAGCGTCGCCGCCATCGCCCTTCGGCTCGACGCGTCGAGCCCGCAGAGCTTCGGCCGCACGGTGCGGACGATGACCGGGCTGACGGCCGTGCAGTTCCGCGAGGCGTACACCGGCGCCGCGATGCTCGACCGCTTCCGCGCCACGCTCGTCGCACCGTTCCGCGACACGCTCCGCACCTTCGACCCGCTCACCGAGCAGCCCGCGACGCACGTCCGTCCGCGCGCGCAGACCTCGGCAAGCGTGTCCACGCTCGCCACCGGGAGGGCCGCGTGATGACGACCGCCACCGCGATCAACCCGACCACCCAGACCAACGGGTCGCCCCTCACCGGGGCGCCCGCCTGCCCGAAGTGCGGCGGGCGGATGTGGGACAACCGGGCGACGAAGCGCAACCCGAAGGCGCCCGACTTCAAGTGCCGCGACCGCGCGTGTGACGGCGTGTTCTGGCCCGGTCAGCACAAGGCCGCCGTCCCGATCCTCACGCCGCGCGCGCACCTGAACGCAGCACCGAGCGCGCCGCATGAGGCGCCGAATGGCGACAACGGGGCAGGGGAGGGGAGCGCCCGCCCGAGCGATCCCGACGGCCCCACGCCGCAGCGTCGGGCGCTCCGCGCCTGCTACCTCGACTCGACCGACTTCGTGCTCTCGCAGGTGCGCCCGAAGTACGAGGACGCGGGCGTTCCATGCACCGACGCGACGGTCGCCGCCATCGTCGCCACGCTGTTCATCGCGACGTGCCGGGCGGAGGGCGCATGAACGCCGTGCCACTCTACCCGATCCCCGGAGGGCGGCGCCGCCGCCGCCCCCGGCTCGTCACGCTGCGCCTCGTGCGCCTCGTGCGAGAGGGCACCTTCGCAGCGCCAGACGGCTACCCCGGCGCTGACGTGCCGGTCCGCTCGCCGCGCGACGTGTTCGCGCTCATGCAGCCGTACGCCGAGCGAGAAGTCGCCGAGTCCTTCTGGATTCTGCCTCTCGACAGCCAGCACCGGCTCGCCGGTGGGGCGCCCACGGTCATCACGCGGGGCATCCTCAATAGCTCGCTCGTGCACCCGCGTGAAGTGTTCCTCGCCGCCATCGCCGCGAGCGCGGCGGCCGTGATTCTCTGCCACAACCATCCGAGCGGCGACCCCACCCCGTCCGTCGATGACCGGGCAGTGACCGAGCAGCTCGCGGCGGCCGGGCGGCTGCTGGACATTCCGGTGCATGACCACGTTATCGTCGGCCGTGAGTGCTACACGAGCTTTGCCGAAGCGGGGCTCCTATGAGCAAGGCGAGAACTTCGAAGGCTGCGGGTCGCCCATCTGGGCGGCCCGCGGTCGCCGCGCCACGTCGGATGTATGAGGCCGAGTCGAGCGAGCGGCGCACCATCGGCTCCGTCAGCGTGACAGGCGGCGGGTGGTGGTCGGCTGCGCTCACGGTGCCGATCACCGACCCGGGCGCTGCATTCCTGCACGTCGAGCGGCGGGGCGACCTGCCCGCCGGTTACCGCGGTGGCGAGGACGCGGCGAGCCTTGCGATGCCGGTGGGGGAAGTGGATGCCGTCGTCGCGCTCCTGGTTGGCCTCATAAGGCACGCGCAAGCGGATGGTGTGCTCCCTGGTGCCGGCGCATCTGAGCCCGCGAAGCGCGTGCGTGAGCGCCCAAGTGGAGCGCCGGACGCCTACCGGGTTCCGCGGGTTGGTGACCGCGTCTACTGGGCAGGCGACGTCACACGCCGACGCCGTGAAGGGACCGTCAGCGCGGTCTACGACGACCCGCGCGGGGCGACGTTCGGGCTCGTCTTCGACGTGCGATGGGACCCACCCATACCCGGCGATCGGGAGCCGTGGGCCGGCACGAGTCGCGGACTCCCCGTCTCTCAACTCCGCCGTCCGGGCTGGGGTTGGGTCGAGGAGCGAGGGAAAGGCGGCGGTGCCGTGCGCGAGAAGAACCACGCCAGGGCGCGCGCAATGTTGTTCCCGCTTGGTCGCGTCCTCGCAACGCGGGGCGCGCTGTGCGCGCTCCAGACCGCGAACGCCGAGCCACTGCACTATCTCGCGCGCCACGTGGCCGGGGACTGGGGCGACCTCGACGCCGAGGACCGCGCGGCGAACGAGCACGCGCTGTGCACCGGCGAGCGCTTGCTGTCCGCGTATCAGCTCGCGGATGGCCAGCGACTGTGGCTCATCACCGAGGCGGATCGGAGCGCGACGACCATCCTTCTCCCCGACGAATACTGACCAGCACCGCCGACAGAG
>DASQGM010000127.1:0-6499 GCA_035632615.1 bacterium
GCGCGGCGGCCACCAGCGCCGCGATCGGTCGGTGCAGGAGCTTGTTGACGACACGGTGGAGCACGGCCCGCACCGCGGCCTCCTCGTCCGCGCTGAGCGCGGCGAGCCGCGCGCGGGCACGGTCCCACTCGCGCGCCAGGATCGTGTCGGCGTCCGCGCGTGCCTCGGCGATCAGAGAGGCGGCGTCCCGACCCGCGCGCTCGCGAAGAAACCGCTGCACGTCGTCTTCGATGAGGGCCTCCGCGTGTTGCATTCCCGCGGTGCCGATGCCCTGCTCGCCCGGGATGGCGATCAGGTCATCGATGTCGTAGAGGTGCACGCCCGGAAGCCGACCGGCCGCCGGGTCCACGTTGCGCGGGACCGCGATGTCGATCAGCACAAGCGCGGTCGCGCGAGCGCGGCACGCGGCGGCGACCGCCGCCGCGTCCAGGATCACGCCTGGCGCGCCCGTGCCCACGATCGCCACGTCGGCGCGGGCGAGCTCGGCGCCGACCCGATGGAGCGGCACCACCTCGCCAGCGAACGGCGCGGCGATCTCACGTGCGGCCTCCACCGTCCGGTTCGCGACGACCACGGCGCGGGCGCCCGCCTCCCCCATCGCGCGCGCCGTCGCCTCCCCCATCTTGCCTGCGCCGATCACGAGCACACGGCTCCCGCCGAGCGACCCGAGGAGGCGCACCGCGTGGGCCACGGCCGCGGACGGCACCGACGCCGCGCCGCCGACGATATCAGTCTCGCGCCGCGCGCGCCGGCCCGCCGCCAGCGCGGCGCGGAACAGCGCGTCCAAGCAGGGCCCGACGGTGCCGGCGCCCCGCCCGGCCGCGAACGCCGCCCGTACCTGTCCGAGAATCTGGGATTCACCGACGATCCTGGAGTCGAGTCCACCCGCCACGCGGAAGACGTGGCGCACCGCGTCCGGCCCGAGCTGCGCGCGGACGGCCACCCCGTCGCCGAAGAACGCCGAGGCGGCCGAGACGACGGCGGCGGGCTCGCGGCCGGCAAGATACCACTCGACCCGATTGCAGGTGGACAGCAGCACGGCCTCCTCCACGCCCGCGCCGCGCATCGCACCGAGCGCGGCCGGCAACGCGGCCGGATCCACGGCGAATCGCTCCCGCTGGGCGACCGGTGCCATCCGATGATTCAGGCCAACCACGACGTATTCACACGCCTGAGTGCTCACGATGTTTCGGTCCTATCCTTTCCAAGCCGCCGGGGCGCAGACGCCGCCGGTCCGGCGCGGTCGTGTTCTGGATCGCGGGAACGCCCCGCGCGCCGAGGCGCGGCGGGACTTCAGGCTACGCGGGACGCTGCTCCTCGAAGGCCTCGATCATCGCCTGCAACGCGTCGCCCAGAAACGCGTCCGCGTTGCGCAGCGAGCGAATCCGGCCTGACGGGGCGCCGCGCGCCGCGGTCAACATGTCGAACACCCCACGCTTGAAGTGCAGGAACGCCTCGGTCGATTGCGCCGGCGTCAGCCCCCACCGCGCGACCTCGCGGCCCAGATCGGCGCCGATCCGGCGCGCCGCTTCGAGATCGTGCGTCCGTGGCGTGTCGTCGCCGTCGAGGTAGGCCGCGAGCGCCTCCATCAGCCGCGCACACTGGACCCGCGCGCGGCCCCTGGCCTCGTCGTCGATCCCGGTGAACCACGGTCTCGACGCGAACCAGTGCCGGGGCGATTCCCCTTCCGCCGGCGGCGCAAGCGGCGCACCCTCGCCTCTCGGTCGCGCGCTGACCAGCGCGTCCAGGTCCGAGGCGTTGAACCGCCGGTGCCCGCCCGGTGTCCGAAAAACGCGCACCTTTCCGGCGTCCGCCCAGCCCCGGAGCGTCGTCTCGTCAACGCCCAGCACGCGGGCGGCTTCTCCGAGGGTTAACCACTCGGTCTCGGCCCGGCCTCGGGCCTCTGTGCCGCTCACGAATCTCTGGAATTCTGTGAAAACATGGGGAATCCTCCAGGACCTAGGAACCGCGTTCAACAAGGAGGGCTCGCCGGCTGGCGCTCAGAACATGGGCCGGGTACTGGCCGCGGCGCGGCCGGAGCGTCCCGGCCGGATGCGGCCGTACAGGGGGAGCGCGAATGGGCGGTGTGTTCTTGGAACGGCTCACGTGGCTCGAGGCCGAGCCCAGGCTGCGCGCGGACCCGCTCGTCGTCCTCCCGGTGGGCAGCGCGGCTAAAGAGCATGGGCCCCACCTCCCTCTTGGGACCGATCGGCTGATCGCCGACTACCTTGCCGCGCGGCTCGCGGAGCGGGTGCCGGTCGTCGTGCTGCCGACGTTGACGTACGGCTACTACCCGTCGTTCACCGAATTTCCCGGGAGCACGCACCTGGACGCGGCGACGTTCGGGGCGCTCGCGCGCGCGGTCATTCTCTCCCTGCACCGGCACGGGCCGAGGCGCTTCCTTGTGCTCAACACCGGGATCTCAACGACCCCGGTGCTCGAGATCGTGGCCCGCGACTTGAATCACGCGCACGGCCTGCTCGTCGGCGTCACGCGCATCGAAGCCCTCGGCGGCCGACAGCTGGCGTCCCTGTTGAGCCAGCCGGCCGGCAGTCACGCGGACGAATACGAGACGTCCCTCCTGCTCGCGATCGCGCCGGACGCCGTCCGGATGGATCGGGCGGTGCGCGAGATTCCGCCGCGCTCCGCGCTTCCGGGGGTGTTCGTGCCGTCGACGTTCCGCCGGACCTCTGGGTCGCGGCCCTCGGCGACCGGCGTCTACGGCGACGCGACACTCGCCACGCCGGAGAAGGGCGACCGCATCGTCGCGGCACTGGTCGACGCGCTCACGACGGCCGCGGAGGCCCTGCGGACGCAGCCCCTCGAGTAGCGGCCGCGAGGCCGTGGCGCTCAGGCGCCGACGCGCTCGGCCGACGACCCCGTCGCAGCGTGCCACGCCCGAATGAAGGCGACCATGGCCTTGACGTAGGCGTCGAACAACTCTTTGCCCCGCGCGACGCTGCCCTTCGCCGGATCGCCGTAGGTGATGCACCCGTTGGACGAGATCTGGTGCACCGGCGGCAGCCCGAGCGTGATGTAGCGCAGCAGCGACGGGTCCTCGCGGACCCTCGTCAGCAGCGCCTCACGCCACCCATCCAGGGTCATCGTGGGCTGTTGAATGCGGTCGGACCGGACCAGCTGCGGTTGCTGGTAGAGCATGCTCGACGTCTCACCGATCCCGGCGTGGATGTCGAGCTTGTCGATCTCGGCGGTGAGATAGATCTTGCGCAACTCGGCGATGCCGAACACCAGGGCGCTGCCGTCGGTCTCGCGCGTGATCCGGTGCGCGAGATAGCTCAGGGTGGCCTCGTTGCCGCCGTGTCCGTTCGCGAGCAGAATCCGCCGGAACCCGTGTGTGATCAGCGACGTCGCGGCCTCCATCACGACCCGGCAGAACGTCTCCTCGGTCAGCGTGATCGTGCCTGGGAAATGCATGTGGTGCGCCGACAGCGCCGGGAACAGGATCGGCGCACAGAGCACCTGCGCCTCGCGCGCCGCCGCGCGGGAGACCGCGATCACGCCGAGCGTGTCTGTGCCGATCGGCAGCGCCGGGCCGTGCTGCTCGATCGCGCCGAACGGCAAGATCGCGGTGTCCGTGCGCTGCCGCAGGGCGTCCACCTCCGGCCAGGTTAGGTGCGGCAGGTAGTACGCGTCTTTCGTCTCGTTGCGGTCACACATCGCGTCACTCCCCTTTCGATGTTCCCGGCGAGCCGGGCCCCGGCGCATCGGACGCCCGGGCCGGCTCGACCGGAACGAACAGCGCGTCGAGGTCCTGGGGTCGGTCCAGGAATCCCTGCTCGACCTGGTACCGCATCAGCATCGCAAGCGAGCGGCGGTTCGCGTCGCCCAGATCGTACGGGAACGCGTCCCCGAGCAACCGCTCCTGGGCCTCCAGGGCGGCGCGTCCCCACACCAGCCCCGTGGCGTGCGGCTGCCGGAGCGCCTGCCAGGCCAGGGCCTTCGCCTGCGCAAACGCCTCGTACAGTTCCCGCGGCAGCGACGGCCGCCGCTTGACGGCCGCGCGCGAGATCGCCACGACGTGCATGATCGGATACACGCGGGTGGTCGCGTACAGGTCCCGCTCGACCGCCTCGAACGCGGGGTAGAGCCGTGCGACGCGGCCGTCCTCGAACGCCGCGGGCACGTCCGGCGAGATCACCGCGTCGAGGCGTCCCCCGGCGAGCAGCGCCCACAGGTCGGCGCCCGGCCGGTCCTCGACCGGCAGCCGGGACGCGTGCGGGACGATCTCGCGGCCCGCCCGCACCCAGGTCACCGCGTCCATCGGCACACCGAGATGGTGGTGCAGGTCTCCGCGCGCGACGACCGACATCGTAAACTGCAGGCTGTAGACGCCGATCGTGCCTCCGCGCAGCTCGGAGGGACCGGCGATGCCGCGCCGCACGTACACGCACGAAGGGCTGAAGAGGCGCCGCGGGAACACCGGAATCGCGTCCAGCGGCACCCCGCAGGCCCGCGCGAGGATATACGACGACATCGACAGCTCCGCCGCATCGTACGCCTGCTCGAGCAGCATCCGCTCGTGGCGGGGTCCGGACCCGACGACCACCGGCACGACGTCCGGGAGCGCCACCCGCCCGTCGAGCAGCGGCCGCGTCCGATCGTAGGGTTCCAGCGCAAGCGTGACCGGCGGCATCATCGCGTCCCCGGGCCCGCTCACGCGCGCCCTCGACGGTACCGCGGGTCCAGGAGCGCGGCGAGCGATTCCCCGACCAGGTTGAACGAGATGACCGTGAGCGACAGCGCCGTCGCCGGGATGACGACGAGCACCGGGTGGCTCCGGAGGTATTGGAAGCTCTCGTAGATCATCTGCCCCCAACTGGGTCGGGGCGGCTGCACGCCGATCCCGATGAACGACAGCGTGGCCTCCGCCAGCACGAGGAAGCTGACGTCGAGCGTCGCCCGCACGATCAGCAGGTGCACGACGTTCGGGACCACGTGGCGGAGCAGGATCCGCGGGACCGACGCGCCGACCGCGCGCGCGCCGTCGACGTACTCGCGCTGACGGATCGACACGACCTCGCTGCGGATCAGCCGCGCCGTCGAGGGCCACGCCGTCAGCATGAGCGCGATCACGATGTTGACGAGGCTCGGGCCGAAGATCCCGGTCACCAGGATCGCGAGCAGGATCGTCGGAAACCCGATCAGCAGGTCCACGACTCGCATCAGCGCCTGATCGACCGCCCCGCCGTAGAACCCGGCGACGGTGCCCCACGTGATCCCGATGAGCGATTCCCCGATCACCGCGGACACCCCGACGGAGAGCGAGATCCGGGCCCCGTAGAGCACGCGCGTGAGCAGGTCGCGCCCGAACTGGTCGGTGCCGAGCCAGTGGGCGGCGCTGGGACGCTGAAACAGCGCGTCGAGATCCTCGTGATCGTACGTGTAGCGGGTGACGACCGGCCCCGCCAGGGCGAGGAACACGAGCACCAGCAGAAACCCCGCCGCGACCGCCGCGAGCCGGTCGCTGCGTGCGAAGCGTGCCAGGGCGGCGCCCCAGCCCTCCGGCTGCGCCGCCGCCCCCCGCGCGCCCTCAGTATCGGATGCGCGGATTGAGATATGCATAGGAGACGTCAACGACGAGGTTGACGAGCGAGAACAGCGCGGTGTACACGAGCACGGTCGCCTGCAGGACGGTGTAGTCGCGCTGGAGGATCGCGTTGATCGCCACCCGGGCGATCCCGGGGATGTTGAAGAGCACCTCCACGACGAACGCGCCGACGATCGCGTTGCCGAAGGCAAGGCCGATCGTCGTCACCACCGGCAACGCCGCGTTCCTGAGCACGTGGCGGAAGAGCACGCGGCGCGGGCGGAGCCCCTTGCTCCGTGCGGTGCGCACGTAGTCTTCCAGCAGCACCTGACCGACGCTCGAGCGCGCGATCCGCGCGATGAACGCAACCGGCGAGATCGAGAGCACGGCGACCGGCAGCACGTAGTTCTCCGGCAGCCCCCATCCCGCCACCGGCAGCACCGGCCAGCGCAGCGCGAACAGGTACACGAGCACCGCGGCGGTGACGAAGCTCGGCACGGACAGCCCGAGCACGACGCCCACCTGGATCAGGGAGTCGAGGACCGTCCGGTGGGCGGTCGCCGCGCCGACGCCGAGGATCGTTCCGGCCAGCGTCGCCACCAGCACCGCGAGACCGGCGAGCCTGAGGCTGATCGGCAGGGCGTGGCCGACGAGATCGTCGACGCGCAGCCCGGGGTTGACGTACGAGGTGCCGAAGTCGAGGCGCGCGAGGTCGCCGACGTAGCGCGCGAACTGCACGGCGAGCGGCCGGTCCAACCCGAGCTGGTGGCGCAGCACGACCCCCGCAGCCGGCGTGTAGTGCTCACCCAGCACCGTTTGCACAGGATCGCCGGGGGCGAGATGGCCGGCGATAAAGATGAGCAACGCGGCCCCCAAGAACAGCGGGATCGCCATGCCGATGCGGTAGAACACGTAGCGCGCCATGCGGGAGAGCGCCGCGGGGGGGGGGGG
>DASQGM010000128.1:0-10306 GCA_035632615.1 bacterium
CAACCGGAGCGGACGTCGGTGCGCATCGGGCCGGTGCTCGTCGCGGAGCGCGGCGGTGCGGTGGGCAACCGCCAGACCCTCGACGAGGTCGTGCGGTACCTGGGGGGAGAGGACGTCCAGGTGGTCGTCGATCTCGGGCTCGGCAAGGGGGAAGTGACGGTCTGGACGTGCGATCTGACGGAGGGGTACGTGAAGGAAAATGCCGGATACATCTCCTAGCGCAACGGCGGCGGCTGGGCAGGGCGAGGTGATCGCCCAAGGGTTGCGGTACGTCAGCGCGTGGAAAGGCAAGACCGCAGTCGTGAAGTTCGGCGGCAGTGTACTCGAGATGAGCCAGGGGAGCACGCTGGCGGAGGACCTGGTGCTGCTCAAGGGCGCCGGAGTCCACCCGGTGCTCGTGCACGGCGGCGGCCCAGAGATCACCCGCGTGCTCGAACGCATGGGCAAGACCTCGACGTTCGTCCACGGGCTCCGTGTGACCGACGCGGAGACGATGGAGGTGGTCGAGATGGTGCTCGGCGGCCGGGCGAACAAGGCCCTCGTCGGCGCCATCATTCAGGCGGGCGGGCAGGCGGTCGGGATCAGCGGGAAGGATGGGCGCATGCTGGTCGCGCGCAAGCACCGGGGCGATGTGGACCTGGGGCAGGTGGGAGAGGTCCAGGCCGTGAACCCGGAGTTGGCGATGAAGTTGAGCGGCGACGGCTACATTCCCGTGGTGGCCTCGCTCGGCATCGGCGAGGACGGGGCGAGCTACAATCTCAACGCGGACACTGCCGCGGGCGCGTTGGCCGTGGCCGTCGGCGCGAGTAAGTTCATCCTCCTGACCGACGTTGCCGGGGTCTATCAGGACTATCACGGCGACCGGCGGCTGATCTCGGAGCTGCGCGCCGAGGACGCCCGGGCGATGATCCGGGACGGTTCGATCAGCCGCGGGATGATCCCCAAGGTCGAGGCGTGTCTCGATGCGTTGCACGGGGGGGTGCCGAGCGCGCACATCATCGACGGTACCGTCCCGCACGCCCTGCTCGTCGAACTGTTCACGGAGCGCGGGATCGGCACGATGCTCGTGCCGTGAGGGTCTCGGGCCGTGGCGGCCCAGCGTGATCCCTCGCTTGACTGGTGGAGATGTTGTCGCAGCGGATCGAGACCGGGCTGGAGGTGGGCGATGACGACGAATGATGTGATCGAGCTGAGCGGGCGGGTGCTGACGCCGAACTATCCGCGGGCGCCGGTCGCGTTCCGCGAGGGGCGCGGCATGCGCCTGTGGGATCTGGAGGGCAAGCAGTACCTGGACTTCCTGGCCGGGATCGCCGTCGACGTGCTCGGTCACTGCCACCCGAAACACGTCGCGGCGATCCAGCAGCAGGCGGCATCGCTGATCCACGTCTCGAACCTGTTCCAGATCCCGCAGCAGGCCGAGCTGGGGCGCCTCCTCGTTGAGGTGACCGGGATTCCGGATGGGCGCGCGTTCTTTTGCAACAGCGGGGCGGAGGCGTGCGAGACCGCGATCAAGCTCGCGCGCAAGGGCGCGCGCACCGTGCGCGGCGAGGACGTCTACGAGATCATCGTCGCCACCCACGGGTTCCACGGGCGCACGATGGGCGCCCTGTCCGCGACGATGACCCCCGCCTATCACAAGGGGTTTGAGCCGCTCGTGCCCGGGTTCGTCGAGGTGCCGTTCAACGACCTCGGCGCCACCGAGCGGGCGGTGACGCCACGGACCGCGGCGATCATGATCGAGCCGGTGCAGGGCGAGGGCGGCATCCACGTCGCGAGCGACGAGTACCTGCGCGGGCTGCGCCGCCTGTGCGACGAGCGCAGGCTGGTGCTCGTGTTCGACGAGATTCAGTGCGGCTTCGGCCGAACCGGGAAGTGGTTCACGTATCAGCACGCCGGCGTCACCCCGGACATCGTCACGCTTGCCAAGGGTCTTGGGGGTGGGTTCCCGATCGGCGCGATCGTCGCCCGCAAGACGCTCGCGGACGCCCTGCAGCCAGGCACGCACGGGACCACCTTCGGGGGCGCGCCGCTGGCGTGCGCCGCGGCGACCGCAGTCATCCGGACGATCAACGAGGAGAACCTGGTGGCGAACGCGGCGGCGATGGGCGACTACCTCATGAGCCGGCTGCGCGAGCTGGCCAAGGCAATGCCGGTGGTCAAGGAGGTCCGCGGTCGCGGGCTCATGGTCGCGACGGAACTCGGGGTGCCGTCGGGACCGGTGGTCGCGGCGTGTCTGGCGCGCGGTCTGCTCGTGAACGGCGTGCGCCCGACGGCGGTCCGGTTCGTGCCCCCGTTGATCGTGACCCGGCAGGACATCGACGAGGCGGTCGGTATCTTCGGCGGCGTGCTCGCGGAGCAGGCGGCGACGGCCGCAGGCGCCCCGGTGGCGAAGCCGGCGGGACGGTGAGGTGAGCATGATGGGGCAGCCCAAGAACGTGGCCCTCGCGTACAGCGGGGGGCTCGATACGTCGGTCATCATCCCGTGGTTGAAGGAGCGCTACAGCGGCTGCCGGGTGGTGGCCGTCGTCGCGGACGTCGGCCAGGGGGACGACTTCGACGAGGTGCGCGGCAAGGCACGAAAGAGCGGCGCCGACGCCGTGCACGTGGTGGATGTGCGTCGGCTGTTCGTGACGGACTACATCTATCCGGCGCTCCGCGCGGACGCGATCTACGAGGGTCGCTACCTCCTCGGCACGTCGCTGGCGCGGCCGTTGATCGCCCGGGTGCAGGTCGAGGTCGCGCTCGCCGAAGGCTGTGACGCGCTCGCGCACGGCTGCACGGGCAAGGGCAACGACCAGGTCCGGTTCGAGCTAGCGTACCAAGCGCTTGCCCCGCACCTCGGCGTGATCTCTCCGTGGCGCGAGTGGACGCTCGGCTCGCGCGAGGAGGAGATCGACTACGCGAAGGCGCACGGCGTGCCGGTGCCGGTGACGCGCGAGAAGCCGTACAGCATGGATCAGAACCTCTGGCACCTCAGTTTTGAAAGCGGCATCCTGGAGGATCCGTGGGCGGAGCCGCCGGCGGACATGTTTCGGCTGACCGTGGACCCGGGCGCGGCGCCGGACGCGCCCGAATACGTCGAGATCGGCTTCGAGCGCGGCGTCCCGGTGTCCGTGGACGGGAAGGCGCTCGATCCGGTGACGCTGATCGAAACATTGAACCGCCGCGCCGGCGCGCACGGCGTCGGGCGGGTCGATATCGTCGAGAACCGCCTCGTGGGGATGAAGAGCCGCGGCGTCTACGAGACGCCCGGGGGTACTGTGTTGATGGAGGCGCACCACCATCTGCAGACGATCACGCTCGACCGGGACACGCAGCACTACAAGGCGTTGATCGCCCCGCGATACGCGGAGCTCGTGTATAATGGCGTCTGGTACTCGCCGCTCCGCCGGGCGTTCGACGCGTTCGCCGCGGTGACGCAGGAGACCGTGACCGGGACGGTGCGGGTGAAGTTGTTCAAAGGCGCGTGCACGGTGGTGGGGCGGAAGGCCGAGGCGTCCCTGTACAGCAACGCCCTGGCGACGTTCGGCCGGGGCGAGGGGTACGACCAGAAGGACTCCGCAGGCTTCATCCGGTTGTTCGGTCTGCCGACCAAGGTGTTCGCCGCCGTGAACCCGGACCTCACGCGCGACAGCGCGTCCCTGCCGATCGAAACGCCCGCGGGCCGGCACGGGCCCGGCGCGCGCCGCAGGTAGGCGGCCGTGGCGGAGCCGAAGCGGCCGCGGCCGGACGAGCCGGCGGCGGCGCGTCTGTGGGGTGGACGGTTTCGGGGCGATCTTGACCCGAAGATCGCCGCGTTCACGACGTCGCTGCCGTTCGACCGGCGGATGTACCGGGCGGACATTCTCGGCAGTATCGCCCACGCGACGATGCTGGGCCGGTGCGGGATCGTGCCGCACGGGGATGCGGACGTGATCGTCCGCGGCCTCCGCGAGATCCTCTCCGAGATCGACGCCGGCGTGCTCTCGATCGGCGGCGCCGAGGACATCCACACGTTTGTCGAGGCGACGCTGCGCGCGCGCATCGGCGATCCCGCGGGCCGGTTGCACACCGCGCGGTCCCGCAACGATCAGGTCGCGACCGATCTGCGCTACTATCTCAAGGCCGAAATCGTGAAGCTCGTCGGCCGCACCGTGGCGCTACAGCAGGTGCTGTTGGCGCTCGCGGAGGCCCACCCGTCGGTGATCATGCCTGGGTACACGCACCTCCAGCGCGCGCAGCCGGTCCTGCTCGCTCATCACCTGCTCGCGTACCTATGGATGCTGCAGCGGGACGTCGGGCGCTTCCGGGATGCGTTCGGCCGGACGGACGTGCTCCCGCTCGGGGCCGCGGCGCTGGCCGGCACGTCATACCCGATCGACCGCGCTCTCGTGGCGACGCTGCTGGGGTTCTCGCACATCGCCGAGAACAGCCTCGACGCCACGGCCGACCGGGACTTCGCCGTCGAGTTTACAGCCGCCGTCACGCTGTTGATGACCCACCTGTCGCGCCTCGCCGGTGAGATCGTGTTGTGGGCGACGTCGGAGTTCGGATTCGTGGAGCTGTCGGATACGATCAGCACCGGCAGCTCGATCATGCCGCAGAAGAAGAATCCCGACGCCGCCGAGCTCGTGCGCGGCAAGGCGGCGCGTGTGGTCGGGGACCTCGTGACGCTGCTCGCGATGCTGCGCGGCCTGCCGCTTGCGTACAACAGCGACATGCAGGAGGACAAGGAGGCGGTGTTCGACGCCGTGGACACGGCCCACGCGAGCCTGCAGGCGATGGGGCTGGTGCTCCACGGCATCCGGTTCAATCCCGATCGGATCGCCGCGCAGTTGCGCGGCGGGTTGATGGGCGCGACGGAGCTCGCCGACGCACTCGCGACCCGCGGCATCCGGTTTCGGGAGGCGCACGAGCTCGTGGGGCGCATCGTGCTGTATGCGCAGGACCAGGGCCGCGAGTTGTGGGAGCTGTCGCCGGACGAGTACCGGCAGTTCAGCGACCTCCTTGGCGACGGCGCCGAGCTGACGACGCCCGCCGGTGCCGTCGCGAACAAGCGGTCCGCCGGCGGCACCGCGCCCGAACGCGTCGCCGAGCAGCTCGGCGCGGCGCGGACCGTGATCGCCAAGAACCTCTCGTGGCTGGCGGGGCTGCCCGCGGTGCCGGTCGAGCGCGACGCGTCGGTGGCCGTGGACCCCGGAGCCGGGCGGGGCCGGTGATCCGATGACGTCCGGTGCGCGCCGGCGCGTGCGCGCGGCCGCGTCCGTCGGTCGCGATTCAAGCCGGGCGGACCGCGAGCGCCGGATCCGCGAGATCCTCGCCCAGCAGCCGGTGGAAACGCAGGAGGAACTGGTCGAGCTGCTCAGACGGCACGGGCTCGCGGTCACCCAGGCAACGGTGTCGCGCGACATCAAGCGGATGGGGCTCGTCAAGGTGCCGTGGGCGGACGGTCGCTCGCACTACGTGGCGCCGGAAAAGCCGTCGCCGGTGGACGTGCTTCGCCGCCTCCAGCACGCCGTCACCGAATACGTCCTTTCCGCCGAGACCGGGGAGGACCTAGTCGTCATCCACACGCTTACCGGCCGCGCGAACGCGGTCGCGGCCGCGATCGACGAGATGCAATGGGACGACGTTGTCGGCACGGTCGCCGGCGACGACACGATCCTGGTCGTGCCGCGCCGGCGCGCGATGCGCGACCGTGTGCTGCTCCGCCTTCGCGATCTGATGGAGGGACGCGCTCCGTAACCGATCCGCCCGGCGGATTCCGCGTTTCATCGGAGGGAGGTGTCGGCACACCGAGAGACGAACCTCCTCGTCGATGCGGACGCGATTCCGTGGCGTTGCCGAACGAGGCGCACAGCCGATGGAAGTCTGGGTCACGAACCTCCAAAACAAGATCGCCGTTGAGTCGAACTTTATCCGGGACGTCGTGAGCGAAGTGTTGCGCCTCGAAGGCCGCCGAAACCCGCCGGATGTCAGCGTCGCCCTCGTCGACAACGCCTACATCCGCATGCTGAACCGGGAGTATCGTGGCACCGACCAGCCCACCGACGTGCTCGCGTTTCCGATGGAACCGGACCGCGACGGATCCGGGGAACCGGCGCTCGGCGACATCGTCATCTCGGTGGAGCGCGCGCGGGAACAGGCCCGCCAGTTCAGGCATCCGCTGCGCCGTGAGGTCGCGCTGCTCGCCGTGCACGGATTGCTGCATCTGCTCGGGTACGAAGACGAGACCGAGGCGGGCGCGTCCGCGATGTGGTCCAAGCAAAAGGCACTGCTGGAGAAGATTCTCGGCGCGGAGGCCCGGGACGCCCGGTAGCGGATTCCGCCGCTGCCGTTCGGCACCGCCGCGGTCCGGCGGTGGACGGCCGCGCCGGAGACGTCCTCCGCACGAGCGCCGTCCGGTTCGTTCGTAGATGTCCTCTCGATCATCCCGCCCGCGTTCGTTCCTGACGTCGGTGGCGTGTGCGGTCCGGGGTCTCACCGGCGCGGCGCGCACCCAGCCGCACATGCGCGCACACCTCGGGTTCGCTGCGGCCGCGCTCGCGACGGGCGCGTGGGCCGGGCTGACCGGGGTCGAGCTCGCCGTGATCGCGCTCGCGGTTGGGCTGGTGCTCGCCGCGGAGCTGGCGAACACGGCGATCGAATCGTTGACGGACGCGGTGCACCCGGATCCGGGGCCGGTAGCGGCGGCGGTCAAGGACGCCGCGGCGGCGGCGGTGCTGATCGCGGCCGCGGTGGCGCTGTGCGCGGGCGCGTTCGTGTTGGGGTCGCGCGTCGGCGTGCCGGCCGCGGCGGTGGACCGTGGGCTTCCCCTGCTGGCCGCGGCCGCGTGCCTGGTGGCGCTCGCCGCCGGGGCGGCGCGCGCCCGCCGATGAATCGGTCGCCCGTCTCCCGAGAGCGCGTGCGGCGTAGTCGCGCGTGCGGCGGCGTACGTGGTATAAGTATAGTGAGGACGATGGCGAGCGCACCCCTGAGTCGGTCGACGCGCGGCACGCGCTCCACGCGGGACAGGTAGGTCATCCCGCCGTGGCTGGGTCGAACCTTACCTTGTGGGCGCTGGTGCTCGCGGTCCTGATTCTGTTCGGGGCGTTCTTCAGCGCGTCCGAGACCGCGCTATTCGCGTCCAACCGAATGACCCTGCGGCGGATGCGCGATCGCGGCGACCGGCGGGCGGGCGTGGCGCATCACCTCCTCGAAGCCCCGGGCGACCTCTTGACCACCCTCCTCGTCGGGAACACCATCGCGGACGTCGGCGCGTCGGTGCTGGCGACGTCGATCGCGATCTCGCTCGCGGGGCGACACGGCGAGTGGATCGCGTTTGTCGGCGTGACCCTGATCGTGTTGATCGTCTCCGAGATCGCCCCCAAGACACTCGCGGCCCGTCACGCGGACCGGATGGCGCTGTGGGTGGCGGAACCGATCCACGCGATCGGCCGGCTGTTGGCGCCGCTGATCAGGGTCCTGTCGCTCGTGGCCACGATCTTGATCCGGCCGTTCGGCGCTCCGATCACCACGCGCCCGCCGCTCGTGACCGAGGAGCAGCTGCGCTTCCTGGTCCAGGTCGGCGAGGAGGAGGGCGTGATCGAGGAGCGAGAGCGCGCGATGATTCACTCGGTCTTCGAGTTCGGCGACACCATCGTCCGCGAGGTCGTGCGCCCCCGGATCGACATCGTCGGCGTGCCCGCGTCGGCCACGATCGACGAGGCGCTCGGCCTCATGATCGAGAGTGGGCACTCGCGCCTCCCGGTGTACGAGGGCAGCGCGGACCACATCGTGGGCGTGGTGTACGTTCGCGATCTGCTCGCGCCGTTGCGCCAGGGCAAGCACGACCAGCCGGTACTCGACGTGCGGCGTCCGGCGTTCTTCGTGCCGGAGACGAAGAAGGTCGACGAGCTGTTCCGGGAGATGCAGCGCAAGAAGGTCTCGATGGCCATCGTCCTCGACGAGTACGGCGGCACCGCCGGCCTCGTGACGATGGAGGACCTGGTCGAGGAGATCGTCGGCGAGATTCAGGACGAGTACGACCTGGAGGAGAAACCGATCCAGGTGCTCGATGAACGGACGGCCGTCGTGAGCGGGCGGACCCACATTCACGAGGTGAACCAGGCGCTCGGGCTATCGTTGCCCGACGAGCACGTGGATGTGGACACCGTCGCCGGCCTGATTTACGAGACGCTCGGCCGCGTGCCGCAACAGGGCGAGATCCTGACCGTGACCGGCACGGAGCTCCGGGTCGAACGGACGCACGGGCAGCGCATCACGAAGGTGCGCGTCACGCTGCCGGCCCCGATTCCCAAGGAGGAGCCGGCCACGCCGTAGACGAGCCCCCGCGGGCGTGGTTCGCTGTAAGGCGGAAAGACCAGCGACGCGGTTCATGCCGGGCGGCTGCCCCTCCGGAGGTCACGGGGGAGACGGTGATCGAGAGAGCCCGTCGCGCCGCGTCCCACCGGGACCGCCCGGCCGGTCGCCGATGCGTGGAGGCACCCGGCGGCCCGCGATGCGTAATCGGCATCCGCCGTCTTGCGTTCACTATTGGATGAGGTGCAGGTCGCCGAACTCGTGCCAGAGATAGCCCGCGGCGACGGCGACGCGATACGCCTGTTCCAGATGCGCGCGGCCGGCGAACGCCTCGAGCATCGCGAGGTGTGACGCGCGGGGCTCGTGGAATCCCGTCAGCAAGGCGTCCACGGCGCGCACGCCGCGTGGCGGGGTCACGACGAGCTCCGTCCATCCCTCGCTTGCGATGACTTCGCCGCCGCCCGTAACGGCGCTCTCGAGCGCCCGGACCACCGTCGTGCCGACCGCGACGACGCGCCCGCCCCGGCGCCGCGCGGCCGCGATCGCCCCCGCGGTCTCGGACGGCACGCGATACCACTCCTCGGCCGGCGGTTCGTGGCGCTCCGGGCTGGCCACCCCGGCGTGCAGCGTGATGCGCGCCAGCCCAATTCCGCGCCGCGCGGCGCGCGCCAGGACCTCCGGGGTGAACGCCCGACCGGCCGAGGGCATCTCCGCCGATCCGGGCTCGCGCGCGTACACCGTCTGGTAGACGTCGAGCGGCCACGCTCCGCGGACGTACGGGGAGGCGATCGGCCGTCCGTGCCGGCCGAGGTATTGGAGCAGCGGCGCGGGCAGATCGAGACGCGCGATCCAGAGGCGCATGGATCCCGGATAGGTCGCGAGCAGGTGTGCTCGGGCGTCGTCGGGCAGATCGAGCGTCTCGCCCGGCTCCGGGTCGACCTGACGCGGTTCGACGATCCAGAGCCCGGCCGGGAGCCGCGTCGAGAGGTGGAGGGCCACCGCGGCGCCGTTGCTCCGCCGCGCCCGCAGCGCCGCCGGGAGCGTCGCCGAGTCGTTGACAATCAGCAGATCGCCGGACGCGAGATGCTCCGGCAGGTCCGCGAACCGGGCATGAACGATCGCTCCGGTGTCCCGCTGCGTGACGAGCAGGCGCACCCCGTCGCGTCGAAGGCCGCGCGCCTCGGGTGGCTCGTGCGCCTCGAGGTCCGGCGGAAGGGTGAACTCGGGGGGCGCCGCGTCCGACGGCAGGGGCGCGGACGGGTCGGGGTTTACAACGGCGGCCCGCGGCTCGAGCGCGGCGATCGCCGTAGCGGTCATCGGAGCACGCCCCCGGTCGGATCCGCCATGCGCTGCGCGTGGAACCGTCCGAACGGCGCCGTCTCCCGCTCGACCAGCGACACGAACGCCGGCGCCACCGCCGCGGGCCCCGGCAGGTGCGAGAGGTCGACACCGGGTTCCGCCTCCTGGTGCATGCGCGTGTTCATGTCGCCGGGATCGACGACGTAGACACGGATCCCGAGGCCGTCGAGCTCGGCGGCGAGGATGCGGGACAGGTGTTCGAGCGCGGCCTTGCTCGCCCCGTACCCGCCCCATCCCGGATACGCCTCGACGGCGGCGTCCGAGGTCACGTTGACGATCAGGCCGGAACGCCGCGCCTGCATCGACGGCAGGACGCGCCGCGCCAGCGCGTGTGGGGCGAGGACGTTGACGCGGAGGATCTCCCACAGGGCCTCGGGGGCCAGATCGGCGAGGCGCGGCATCGGGCTCGGGCCGAGCGCGGACGCGTTGTTGACGAGGATGTCGATCCGCCCGAACCGCGCAAGTCCCGCCCGAACCAGGGCGTCGGCGTGGTCCGGGTCGCCGACATCGCCGGCGAACGCCAGCACGTCCTCGGGCCCGACCGCGGCGCGCGCGGTCGCGCGAACCGCGCGGACCGCGCGCTCGAGGGCCTCGCCGTCCCGCGCCGTGAGAACGAGTCGCGCACCCCGGCGCGCGAACGCCTTCGCCACTTCGAGGCCGAGTCCCC
>DASQGM010000129.1:0-10008 GCA_035632615.1 bacterium
TGTATCCGTACCACAGCGGCGGCGCGACGTAGACGTCCGCGAGGCCTTCCGCCGTCCGCCGGCAGAGATATTCGGCGAGCACGGTGTCGGCGCCGGTGTACCCGGCCGGACCGTGCTGCTCGACGCATCCGATCGGCACCATCAGCACGGCGCGGTCCTTGGGGATCGCGCCGATCTCCTTGTAGCTCATCAGCGCGAGGCTCCACTTCCGCATCTCACGTCCTCCCGGTCGGCGTCCCGGCCCGCGCGGGCGCCGGGGATTTGTAGACGATCCCGTCCTTCATCACGAGCGCGATGCGCTGCGGATCCGCGACGACGGCGATGTCCGCGAGCGGGTCGCCGTCCACCAGGATGAGGTCGGCGAGCATCCCGGGCGCGACCGCGCCGAGCGAGTCGGCCATGCCGAGCAGCTTCGCGGCCATGCTCGTCGACGCCACGATCGACTGCATCGGCGTCATGCCGCCGTGGGTCATGTAGACAAGCTCCTTCGCGTTCTCGGCGTGGCCGAGCGCGCCCGCGTCGGTGCCCATCGCGATCTTGACGCCGCATTCCAGTGCCCGCTTGAAGTTGCGTCGCTGCGTGTCGAACACCAGCGGCAGCTTCGCGGCCGTGTACCAGGGCAGGGACTGCGGGTCGGCGTCGAGCCGCTCCTTCATCCTCGCGGTCACGCTCAGCGTCGGGACGAGCCAGATGCCGAGGCGGGCCATCCGCTCGATGTCGGCCTCCTCGGCGACCGCGGCGTGCTCGATCGAGTCCACGCCGGCCTCGAGGCAGAGCTTGATCCCGTCCCCGCCGTGGGCGTGCACCATGACGCCTTTGCCCGCGGCGTGGGCTTCGTCCACCATCGCGCGGAGCTCCTCGAGCGTGAACTGGCGCGTCGCCGGTCCGCCGCGCGGGGAGCCGACGCCGCCCGTGGTCGCGATCTTGATCCAGTCGGCGCCGAGCCGGATGACCTCGCGCACCTTCTTGCGGCACTCGTCGGGCCCGTCGGCGATCCCGTCGGGGACGCCGGGCAGCCGGGGAAAATCCGAGGCCAGGCCGCACGGCTGGGTCAGGTCGCCGTGCCCGCCCGTCTGCGTGATGATGACGAGGCTGATGAACAACCGCGGACCTGCGATGACGCCCTGGTCGATCGCCATCTTGACGCCGAGGTCCGCACCCGCCGCGTCGCGGAACGACGTGATGCCCGCCATCAGCGTCTCGGTCGCCCACCGCCCGGTCTGCAGCACGGCGAGGCTGGGCGCGGTGTTCATGCGCCGCTTCAGGTCCATGCCGAGGTGGGCGATGTGGTCGTGCGCGTCGATCAGCCCGGGCAGCAGCGTCAGCCCCGGGTGATCGTACACCGCGACGCGGTCGCCCACCGGCCCGAGCGCGGCCGCGGGGCGCACGTCCGTGATGCGGTTGCCCTCCACGACGACCGCCATGTCACGCTGCGGTGGGCCGCCCGTCCCGTCGACCAGGCGTCCGGCTTTGATGATGCTCGTGGATCCCACCACCGGTCCTCCTCCTCGGCGCCGCTCCGGCCGGCGCGCCCCGCGTCGCTAGGGCAGCGCCTTGCCGAGCCGGCAGATGAGCTCGTATAGCTCGTCGAAGTTGTGCCAGCCGAGCTCCCGCTCGTGGTCCTCGATCTCGTAGATCATCCGGTGGAGTTTCGTGTTGAGGGGGACCGGCACGCCGACCTGCGCGGCCTTTTCCTCCAGCGGGCCGTGTCCCCAGCGCACCTCGGACTTGCGCTTGCGGTAGACGATGTCCCAGTGGATGCCCGAGCCCTGCTTCACGTAGGTGTGGGTGCCTTGCCGCTGGTGCTCGATCGCGAACCGGGCCTGTTTCTCCACGGTGGCGCGGATCCACGCAAACAGCCGCGCGGTGTCCTCGTGGGTCGCGGGAAAGTAGAGCGCGGGCTCGAAGAACGGTCCGCCCGGGACGTCGATCCCGTGGGCGTGGGCGACCTCGAGCGCCTCGCGGACCAGGGGGCCCGTGACGCGCTGGGCGCGGACGTCCGAGAGCACGACGTGGTACGGCAGATCGATCAGGGCGCTCGCCACGGTCTGGGACCCGAAGCACTTCTTCGCCCAGATGCGGGCCCGGATGTCGGTCAACAGGTGGCACTCCGCGACCTCGGAGAGGAGGCGGTGGACCTCGCGCACCCGGGGTGTGACGCGGCCGTCGAGCTCGCCGACGTAGACCGGGCCTTCGATGACGAACTCGAGGTGGCCGGGATCGACGTAGGCGCCGCCGTAGTCGGGGAGCGCGCCGATCGTGCGCTCCGCGCCCACGATCGAGGCGATCTGGTCTTCGTTCACGAGGCCGTTCTGGAGCGAGACGACGAACCCGTCCGGCCGCAGCAGGTGCTTGATGCCCGCGACGGCGTTCCGGGTGTACTGGGACTTCACCGACAGGAAGACGCACTCGAGCGGCTCCCGGAGCTCGTCCGGGGTGAACGCCCGTTGCGGCGGCAACCGGTGGTCGCCGCGGCCGCCGTCGACGAGGAGCCCCTTCGTGCGCAGGTGCTCCACGTGCTCGCGGTTCGTGTCCACGAACGTGACGTCCTCGCCCGCGAGCGAGAGCCACGCCCCCGTCAGCCCTCCGATGGCTCCCGCGCCCACGATCGTGATCTGCACCGGCCGCCCCTGATGACGCGAAATGAACGCTACGGGTATTCCTTGCCGAGCGTCTTGATCAGCGCGCGCAGCTCGTCGAAGTTGTGCCAGCCGAGCTCCCGCTGGTGGTCCTCGATCTCGTAGATCATCTGGTGGAGCCGGCTGTTGAGCGGGACCGGGGCGCCGGCGTCCCTCGCCTTGTCCTCGAGCGGCGCGTGGCTCCAGCGGACCTCGGACTTGCGCTTGCGGTAAACGATGTCCCAGTGGATGCCCGAGCCTTTCTTGACGTACGTGTGGCCGCCGGGCCGCTGCTCTTGCCGCCGGTACGCGCTCTGCTTGGCCTGGGCCTCGTCCATGAACGCGAACAGCCGCCGCGTGTCCGCGGCCGTCTTGGGGAAGTACAGCGCGGGCTCGAAGAACGGTCCGCCGGGGACGTCGACGCCGTGGGCGTAGGCCACTTCGAGCGCTTCGCGGACGAGCGGCCCGACGACCCGCCGGGCGCGCTCGTCGCCCACCACCAGGTACGAGGGCGCGTCGACCAGCGCGCTCGCGACGATCTGCGCGCCGAAGCACGTCTTCGCCCAGATCCGCGCCTTGATGTCGGTGAGGAGCTCGGCCTCGGCCACGTGCGACAGGAGGCGGTGCACCTCCTTGGCGCGCGGGGTGATCCGGCCGTCGAGCTCGCCGACGTACACGGGGCCTTCGATGACGAACTCGAGGTGGCCGGGATCGACATAGGCACCGCCGTAGTCCGGGAGGGCGCCGATCGTGCGTTCCGCGCCCACGACCGAGGCGATCTCGTCCTCGTTGACGAGGCCGTTCTGCAGCGAGACGATGAACCCGTCCGGGCGAAGCAGGGGGCTGATCGTCTCGACGGCGGCTTTGGTGTGCTGGGACTTGACGGAGAGGAAGACGCACTCGAGGGGCTCGGTGAGCTCGTCCGGCGTCAGCGCCCGTTGCGGCGGGAGGCGGTGGTCACCGCGGCCGCCGTCGATGAGGAGCCCCTGGGTGCGCAGATGCTCCACGTGCTCCCGATTCGCGTCCACGAACGTGACGTGTTCGCCGGCCATCGACATCCACGCGCCCGCGATCCCGCCGATCGCGCCCGATCCGACGATCGTGACCCGCATCGTTCGTCCTCCTCGATCTCCGCTGGTCTCCGCTCAGCCGAGCAGGGTGGCGGGCACGCCCTGTCCGTGGGGGCTCGTGACGTCCAGCGTCTCGAGGTACCCGTGCACCGTCCGCGCCACCTCGGCGATGAACTGCTCCGAGACGTTCCGGTCCGGCGGGCCGTACTTGGTCATCACGCAGATCGCGTACGGTCGGCGCTTCTGGTAGACGATCCCGCCGTCGCACCGGACCCGATCCATCCCGCCGGGCTTGTTGGCCATCACGATGTCCTGGGGCAGGCCCGGGGCGAGGTAGCCGCGCTTGGGCTTCTTGAGGATGGCCAGCGTCTCGGTGCACACGAACCGGCTGAGCCGCTCGCCGCGGTGCAGGATCTCGAGGAACTGCACAACCTCCAGCGGGCTCGCGACGTTCTCGTCGCCGCGGATCACCGACGCCTGATCCTGCATCTTCCGGCGCAACGTCGTCTGCGACAGGCCGAGCCCGCGCACCATCGCGTTGGTGCCGTCGATCGTCGCCCAGTCGATGCACAGATTCGTCGCCGTGTTGTCGGAGACGATGATCATCAGCACCGCGACGTCGCGCACGGTCAGCTCCTCGGGGTCGTCCAGATACGTGAGCACGCCGCTCCCCGGCACGCGCACGGCGTCGTCGATCACCACCTTGCGGGCCAGGTCGATCTCCCCGGCCTCGGCGCGCTGCATCAGCCGCGCGAGGATGTGGATTTTGATGGTGGACGCGGTCGGGAACAGCTCCTGCTCGTGCACCGCGACCTGCCGGCCGGTCGCAAGATCGCGGACGCACAGTCCCGCGGCGCCGGGGAACTCGGCGACGAGCCCCTCCAGTTCCGCGGACACTCGCTGCCATACCAGCTGCTCAGACATGCGTCACGCGCCTCCTTTGTCTCGCCGTCACTTCACAAACACGTCGAGGTCCCGGAACGCGCGCCGGATCCGCCAGTACCGGGCCCGCCGCGCGGTCGTCAGGCGGGTCCACATCGCCGCGACCAGGCCGTACACGATCGACAGGCTGGCGGTCACGGACTGGAAGAACAGCATCCCCTCGGTCGGCACGATGATCTTGAGCTTCGCGTGCCGGGCGAGCGGCGACACCGAGCTGTCGGCGATCACCGCGGTGGGAATGCCGTGCTCGCTCGCCCACCGCACCGCGGCGATGACGTCGCGGTCGCACTGCCAGAAGCCGATGCCGATCACGAGGTCGCGCGACGTGAGGCCGGTGAGCTGCGTGGCCCAGTGCACGCGGCTGCGGTCCTCCGCACGAACGTTGATGTCGAGCGCGGCGCACAGATGCGCGAGCGCCACCGCCGGCGCCGCGTAGCTGCCGAACGCGACGATCAGCACTTGTCTCGCCGACAGCATCTGCGTCGCGAGCCGGTCGAGCACGCGGGTGTCGATCGTCTCGAGGAGACCCTGCAGGTTCTGGACGTCGCGGAGGATCGCCGCGCGGTACACGTTCCTGGACGGCGTGCGCTGCCGCTCGATCAACTCAAGCGGCTCGAGACGGCCGAGGTAGGTGTGGCGCAACTCCTGGCGGAGCTGGTTGAACCCCGTAAACCCGACCGCCTTCGCAAACCGGGAGATCGTCGCGGCGTCCACGCCGGCCTTTTCGGCGAGCTGCCGCGTGCTGGCCAGCGACGCGAACTGGGGGTTGTTCGCGACGAAGTGGGCGACGCGCTGGTGGGTCGGGCTGAGCCGCGGCAGGGACTCGGCCAGGAGGTCGGAGAGCACGACGCGCTTTGCCGCGGGCGACGGCGCATGCGTGGCCATGGGCTGCGTATTACAACAAATGGTGCAGAAACTCCTTTTGGCAGTTTTCTGTTGCAGCGACGGGCAGGAGATCGGGCGCCGCGGCCAGAATCACGGCAGCCAATCCCGCGGCGGAGGCCGCGCGGGAAGGCGGGTGCGGGGGTGAGCCACACCGGACGGGCGGACGCGGGAACTCCCGCGCCGGGCGGCGCGGCCGCAGCCGCGGGACGGGGCCCGGGGGGCGGCCCGCGATGACCAGGTTCGTGGTGCGGCGCCTGCTCGGGGCCGTGCCGCTCGTGATCGGCGTCTCGATGATCATCTTCGGCATCCTGCAGGCGATGCCGGGCGGCCCGCTCGCGGTCTACCTCGACAATCCCTACATCACGGGCAGGGACATCGCGCTGATCAAGCACCAGCTCGGCCTCGACCAGCCGCTCTACGTCCAGTACGCGCGATGGTTCGGCGCGTACGCGCTCGGGCACTGGGGGATCAGTTACTCCTCCGGGGTGCCGGTGGCGCGGCTGATCTTCGGCCGGCTCCCCGCGACGCTCCTGCTCATGGGGACGTCGTTCCTGCTCGCCATGCTCTTCGCGCTCACGACGGGCGTCTACAGCGCGGTGCGCCAGCACACGGCGTTCGACTACGCCGCGACGGTCTTCTCGTTCCTGGGGATCTCGATGCCGGTGTTCTGGTTCGGGTTGATGCTGCAGTTGCTGGTCGCGGTGCACCTCGGCTGGCTGCCGGTCGCCGGCTTCGGCACCGGGGGCTGGCTCACGGTCGGCCAACACCTGGTGCTGCCGAGCATCGTGCTGGCGATGTTCACCGCCGGCCGGTGGAGCCGCTTTACCCGCGCCGGTGTGCTCGAGGTGCTGCGCCAAGACTACATTCGCACGGCGCGCGCGAAAGGGCTGGCGGAACGGCGCGTCGTCTTCCGCCACGCGCTCCGCAACAGCCTGATCCCGGTCGTCACGGTCGTCGCGCTCGACCTCGCCGGCCTGCTGTCGGGCGCCGTGGTGACCGAGACGGTGTTCGCGTGGCCGGGGATGGGCAGCCTCCTGATCCAGTCGATCTCCAACGTGGACTACCCCACGCTGCTCGCGATCCTGATGCTCAGCTCGTTCGCGATCATCCTGTCGAACCTGTTGGCCGACGTGCTGTACAGCCTGCTCGATCCGCGGATCGTGTACCGATGAGCGTGCGGGCGGCCGCGCTGCCGCGGCGATCGAGCCTGCTGCTCGACGCGTGGCGCCGCTTCGAGCGGGACCGGCTGGCGGCGGCGGGCGCGGTCGTGCTCCTGGTCCTGGCGATCGGCGCGGCCGCGGCACCGCTGTTCACGCGGTACGCCCCGAACCAGGTGGACCTCGCGGGGCTCGACGTGGCGCCGTCCGCCGTTCACTGGTTCGGCACGGACGACCTGGGCCGGGACGCGTTCAGCCGCGCGCTGTACGCCGGCCGGGTGTCGCTGTCGATCGGCGTCGGGGCCGCGGCGGTGTCGGCGATCGTGGGGACCGCGGTCGGGGCGTGCGCCGGGTACTACGGCGGCGTCGTGGACAGCGTCCTGATGCGCGCGACGGACGTGGTGCTGTCAATTCCGCCGCTGCCGCTGGTCATCGTGCTGTCGGCGATCGTGAAGCCGTCGCCGCAGATCCTCATCCTGATCATCGCCGGCATCGGGTGGATGGGCACCGCGCGGCTCGTCCGCGGCGCGTTTCTCTCGATCCGGGAGACGGAGTACGTCGAGGCGGCCCGCGCCGCAGGGTGCAGCAGCGCGCGCATCATCCTCCGGCACGCGCTGCCGAACAGCCTGGCGCCGATCATCGTCGCGGCGACGCTGGCGGTCGGCAACGCGATCATCACGGAGTCGGTGCTGTCGTTCCTCGGGGTGGGGATTCAACCGCCGACGGCGTCGTGGGGCAACATGCTGCAGAACGCCGAGTCGACGATGACGACGAAGCCGTGGCTCTCGGTGTTCCCCGGCGTGTTCATCCTGCTGAGCGTGCTCGGGGTCAACGCGCTTGGGGACGGTCTGCGCGACGCGCTCGACGTTCGCATGAAGGAGTGAGCGCGCGGGCAGACGATCGACCGGCGGCGAAGACCCGGGGACGGGGGCGCGAGGGGCGCACGCGCTGGCGAGCACGGCAACCGAGAACGGCAACGGGGAGGCGGGAATGGCGAAGATCGCAATCGTGGGGTGCGGGGCGATCGGCGGGCTGGCCGGATTCTACATGGCCCGGGCGGGCGAGGACGTGTTGTTCATCGACCAGAACGCGGATCACGTGCGGGCGATCCGCGAGCGCGGGATCGCGGTCAACGGGGTGTACGGCCCGATGTCGATCCCGCCGCAGCGCGCCTGCACGCCGGCCGAGATCGCCGAGCCGCTCGACGGCCTGGTGTTCCTGGCCTGCAAGTCCCAGGCAACCGACGCGGCGATTCGGGGCATCGCACCGCATCTGGCTCCGTCGGCGTGCGTGGTCTCGCTGCAGAACGGCATGAACGAGGACACGATCGCCGACGTCGTGGGCCGCGCGCGCACGATGGGCGCGCTGCCCGACTACGGCGGGGCCTATCTCGATCCCGGCGTGCTGGAGGCCGTGCACGAGGGGACGGTGTACATCGGCGAGCTCGACGGCAGCCTGACCCCGCGCGTCCGCGAAGCGGCCCGGCTGCTCGGGATCGGTCCAAACACGTGCGAGCTGCTCACCGATATCGTGGGGCGGCTGTGGACGAAGCACGTGTACAATTCGCAGATCGTCGTGACCGCGCTCGTGAACGGCACGGTCGTGGAGGTCCTCGGCAACCGGGACGTCCAGCGCCTGGCCGCCGCCGCCGTGCGCGAGGCGATGCGGGTCTCCGACGCCGCCGGCGTCCGCGTGCACGGCGACCGGTGGTTCGACCCGGCGCTCTACCATCCCGAGACGCCCGCGGATACCGCGCGGCTGCTCGCCTCGTACGATCGGCTCGTGGACCACCTGGGCGGCCATCAGATCGGCGACGGACCGGGCGGCTACAAGTACGTCAAGAAGGCGAGCGGCATCCACTGGGACCTGGTGTATCGCAGGCGGAAGAGTGAGGCGTCGCACCTCACGGTGTGCACCCACGCCGCCCGGTACGGGGTGGCCGTGCCCCTCAACGCCAAGATCGTCTCGATGATCGAGGAAGTCGAGGCCGGGAAGCGCGAGCTTGGCTGGCACAACATCGCGGAAGGCACCGCGTACGCGAAGCAGATCGGCGCGACGCTCCCCTGACCGACAACGGATGCCCGAGCGGTATCGGGGCGCGGTTTACCCCGCGCCTCGGTACCGCGATCCCTCCTGCCCCACGGTGCCGGTCGGGATCTCCCGCCACCGGAACTTGTCGAGATAGGCGTTGGCGCGGCCGTCCACGGCGTCGGCGATCACGGCCCCGAGCACCGGCCCGAACTTGAAGCCGTGACCGCTGTCCCCCGCGGCCACCGTCAGGTGCGCGCGTCCCGGATGCCGCGCGATCCAGAAGTGTTCGTCCGGCGTGTCACAGTACAAGCAGCAGCGCGTGTAGACGATCGGCGCGTCCGCGAGCCCCGGGAGGGTGTCCGCGAGAAACGCGCGCAGCCGCGGCACGTACGCCTCGGGCACCACGCGGGGATCCCGGACCGGATCCACCGGCCATCCCGGCCCGTGGTTCGCGATCTTGACGACGCCGGTGCGCGGGTGCGCGGGAAACCCGTACCAGCCGGTCCGGGCGCTGTCCGCGCTGACGACCGGGAGACGCGGTGCCGCGTACGCCGCCGGATCCGCCGGCGCGAGATGGAACACCGGCTGTCCGACGGAGCGCATCACGGCGGCGAGCTCCGGAACCAGGCCCGGCGTCCACGCGCCGGTCGCGAGCACGGTTTCCCCGGCGCCGAGCACGGTCCCGTCGCCGAGGCGGACGCCGGTGACGCGCCCGGATCGCTCCACGAGCTCCCGCACCGGCGCCCCGCCATGGAACGCGACGCCGGCGCGGCCAGCTTCACGGCCGAGCGCCTCGATCACCCGTCCCGACTCGACGTAGCCCGCCTCGGGGTTCAGGTACCCGTCGGCGCAGGCCCCCGCGCGGATCGCCGGCCACCGCGCCGCGATGTCGGCCGAGGAGAGCCGCTCGGGGCGATGCCCCCGCGCCAGCAGGCGGTAATAGCTGTCGTGGAGGTAGTCGCCCGGCACCATCGGCGCCCCGCTCACCAGCAGCAGCCCCACCTCATGGTACAGGGGCTCGCCGAACCACTCGGCGTTCCACCGGAGCCAGCCGTCGCGCGCGCGCTCCGCGAGCGCCATGTACTCCTCGTCGCGGCCGTACTCGATGCGCACGACCTTGCTGATGTCGGTCGACGCCCCCAGCGGCCGCGGCAGCGGCCCGTCGTCGACGACGGTGACCGCGCGGCCGCCCGCGTGGAGTTCGAGTGCGGCCGCCAGCCCGAAGATCCCCGCGCCGACGACGATCACGTCCGGCAGGCGTTCCATGGGGGGTACAGTTCGACGCGGCGCCGGCGTGCCATGCCG
>DASQGM010000130.1:0-6236 GCA_035632615.1 bacterium
CGACCTGCGCGATCTCCTTCGGGTGGATATCCGCGGAGACGCGCGCGGGATCCAGCAAGCGCGCACCCGTCCACTCGTGCACGCACATGGCGCACGGGCAGTGCTGCCGGAGCATCCGGTACGCGTACCGGCTCGCGTGACCGTCGGTCCACGTCACGACGAGCTCGCGCGTGGCGGCATCTTGTTCGACCGCCGCGGGAGTGGGCATCGACCTGCGTGGCATGACGTATCCCAGTGTAGGGGGCGGCGTCCGTTGTGTCAAAACGCGCCGCCGCGGCGCGCGGAGGACCGGCCGCGCGGCGGGCCGAATTTCGCATCAGGGACCGCCCGGTCCGTGTGAGGGTTCCCGAATCCAGCCGATCTGACCCAGTGGAGGCGCCGATGAGTCCAGAGTCCCAGTCCGATACTGCATCGACCGTCCGCCTGACGGTGAACGAGCACCCCGAGGAGGTCCGGGTGTCACCGCGGCGCACGCTCCTGGCGGTGCTGCGCGAAGACCTGCACCTGACGGGTACGAAGGAGGGATGCGGCGTCGGGACCTGCGGCGCCTGCACCGTGCTCGTCGACGGGAAATCGGTGTTGTCGTGCATGATGCTGGCTGTGCAGGCCGACGGTCGGGCGGTCGAAACCGTGGAGGGCCTGGCCCGGGACGGTACCTTGGACCCGTTGCAACAGGCGTTCATCGAGCAGGACGCGTTCCAGTGCGGGTTCTGCACGCCGGGACAGATCATGGCGCTCCGCGGGTTGCTGCGACGCGCCCCCCACGCATCCCCTGAGGAGATCCGGCACGCGCTTGACGGCAACGTCTGCAGGTGCGGCGCGTACCTCCGGATCCAGGCTGCGGCGCTCGAGGTGGCCAAGTCCGCGGAAGCGCGCCGGAACCGCTGATCGCGCAGCTCCATGCGCCGTCCGGCGCCTGGAAGGCGCCGATCGCATCCCGCAACCGACACGTCACCGTAGTCAAACGAGGAGGCACAGATGCCGCGGATCATCAGGCAGAAGATCGAGTTCGAGGGGAGCATCGAGGAGCGCGACGTCGTCATCGAAGGCGACGACCTGCCGGTGTGGCAGGCCACCGAGACGTTCACGGTCGTCGGCACGCCCGTGACCCGCGTGGACGGCGCGGAGCGGGTGGGCGGCCGGGCCCACTTCACGGCCGACCTGTACCCTCCGGGGCTGCTCCACGGCGCGGTGCTGCGGAGCCCTCACGCGCACGCGCGGCTCGCCCGGTTCGACGCGTCCGCCGCGGAGCGGGCGCCGGGGGTGCGCCTGGTGCTGTCCGCTGTCAACGCGCCGAAGATCCCCTGGTACAACGGCAAGAGCTGGCTGTTCGACACGGAGCTGCGCTACGCCGGCGACGAGGTCGCGGTGGTCGTGGCGGACACGCCGGCGCAGGCCCGCGACGCGCTCGATCTGATCGAGGTCGAGTATGAGGCGCTGCCGTACGTGATCGACATCGACTCGGCGCTGCGCGCCGACGCCGTGCAGGTGCACGCGGAGGGCAACGTGCTCGGCGGCCCCGAACGGTACGAGCGCGGCGACGTCGAGTTGGGATTCCGCGAGGCGGACGTGACGGTGGAGCTGCGGGCCGACACCCCGGACGTCCTGCACCACAGCATGGAGACCCACGGATCGGTCGCGCACTGGAACGGCGAATCGCTCACGATCTGGGACTCGACGCAGCACATCTTCGGCGTGCGGCGCCAGGTCGCGGGGGCACTGAAGATCCCGCTGGACCACGTCCGCGTCGTCAGCCCGTTCATGGGCGGCGGGTTCGGGAGTAAGAACGGTGCCGGGAAGTACACGATCGTCGCGGCGATCGCCTCGCGGCAGCTCGGCCGGCCGGTCAGGCTGATGTTCACGCGCGCGGAGGAGAGCCAGGCCGCCGGCAAGCGCCCGCAGAGCTCGCAGCGCATCCGGATCGGTGCGAAGCGGGACGGTACCCTCACCGCGATCGACTACTGGGGCGCGTCGAACCTCGGCGCCTACCGGTCGATCGGGTCGCCGCTCGCGGGGCCGATCAAGGAGCTGTACGCCTGCCCGAACGTTCGCACCGAGGTGCTGAACGTGTTTACGCACATCGCCCCCTGCGCGGCGTTTCGGGCGCCCGGGTTCGTGGAGGGCACGGTCGCGCTCGACTGCGCGATGGAACTGTTGGCGGACAAGCTCGGGACGGACCCCCTCGCGCTACGCCGCCGTAACTACGCGGATACGGACCAGGTGCTCGGACGCGGCTACTCCAGCAAGTTCCTCCGGGAAGCATACGATCTCGCGGCCAAGGCGGCAGGCTGGGAACGGCGCTCCCCCACCCCGTCGGCTCCGGTGGCGGGGCACGGCAAGCGCCGCGGGTTCGGGATGGCCAGCCAGATTTGGGGCGGCGCCGGGTCCCCGCCGGCATACGCCGAGATACGGCTGAACGTCGACGGCACGGCGGAGGTGCGCATCGGCACCCAGGAGATCGGCACGGGCGCGAAGACGGCGCTGACGCAGATCGCCGCCGAAGTGTTGGGCCTGCCGGTGGGCCGCGTGACCGTCTCGCTCGGCGACACCGATCTCCCGTACAGCCCGCTCTCCGCCGGCAGCCAGACGATCACGTCCTGCGGCCCCGCGGTGCGGATGGCCGCGGACGAAGTTCGGCGCCACCTGCTCGACACGGCGGCCTCGCTGCTCGAGGCCGCCCCGAACGACATCCGGCTCGAGGCGGGGCGCTTGTTCGTCGCGGGCGTGCCAGAACGCGGGATGACGGTGGCCGAGGTGACCGGCCGCATGGGCAACTTCACGCTCATGGGGCGGGGGTTCCGCGGGCCGAACCCCGAGGGCGTCACGATCCGCACCTTCGGGGTGCAGATCGCCGAGGTCGAAGTGGACCTCGACACCGGCGAGGTGACGGTCCTCCGCGTCGTGGCCTGTCACGACGTCGGTCGGGTCATCAACCCGCTCGTGTACGCGAGCCAGATCGAGGGCGGCGTGATCCAGGGGCTCG
Organism: bacterium; assembly: GCA_035632615.1. Taxonomy (GTDB): domain Bacteria; phylum Sysuimicrobiota; class Sysuimicrobiia; order Sysuimicrobiales; family Segetimicrobiaceae; genus JAJPIA01. The sequence goes on from DASQGM010000130.1 coordinate 2,984, forward strand.
GGATGGCACTCCGCGAGGAGCACGTGACCGATATCGACAGCGGCACGGTGATGGACCTCGGGTTCGACAGTTACGCAGTGCCGCGCTCGTCGATGATCCCGGAGATCGTCTCACTCGCGGTGGACAAGCCCGACCCGATCGCCAACAACCTGGGCGCGAAGGGCGTCGGCGAGCCGCCGATCATCCCGACGCCGGCGGCGATCGCGAACGCCGTCGCGAACGCCATCGGGGCGCGCGTGACGTCGTTGCCGATCACGCCGGCGAAGGTGCTCAAGGCGCTCGGGCGCCTTCAATGAGCGGGGGTGACCCGTGAGCGGCAGCTACCGGTACGAAATCTGCGACGTGTTCACGGACACGCCGCTGGCCGGGAACCCGCTCGCCGTGTTCGTGGACGCGCGCGCGATCCCGGAGGCGCGTCTGCGGCCGCTCGCCCGCGAGATCAACTATTCCGAGACCGTGTTCGCCTACCCGCCCGTTGCCGGGGGCCACGTGCGGATCCGGATCTTCACGCCGGCGCGCGAGCTGCCGTTCGCCGGACACCCCGTGCTCGGGTCGGCGTGCGTGCTGGCCGCGCACCTCGGCGCGGCCGCGCTCGACGGGGACACGATCCGGCTCGAGACCGGGCGCGGCATCGTCCCCGTGCGGCTCCGCCGGGACGGGGACCAGTTCACGTTCGGGTGGATGAGCCAGCCCCTCCCCACCGTCGCTCCGTTTGCGGACCCGGCGTCGTTGCTGGCCGCCGTCGGGGTGAGGCGCTCGGCACTGCCGGTGGAAGCCTACGACAACGGGATCAAGCACCTCTACGTCGCGCTGGACTCTGAGGACGCGGTTGCCCGTGTGGCGCCTGATCTCTCCGCGCTGGCGAGACTCGTGCCGGATCATGGTGTGAGCTGTTTCGCCGGCGCGGGACGCCGCTGGAAGACGCGCATGTTCGCCCCGGGCCATGGCGTGACCGAAGACCCCGCCACGGGTTCGGCTGCGGGCCCGCTCGCCGTGCACCTGTGCCGGCATGGTCGGGTGGCGTTCGGCGAGGAGATCGAGATCGCGCAGGGCGTCGAGATCGAGAGACCGTCCAGGCTGCACGCGCGCGTCGCCGGCAACGCCGCCGCGCTCACCTCGGTTGAGGTCGGCGGCGCCGCCGTGATCGTGGGATCAGGCGAGTTCCGGTTGTAGCACGCTCTTCCGGCCGCGTCCCGGTGCGGTTGGCGCGCCCGCTCTCGAGTCAGGTTGGGCCGCCAGCAGCCCCCGACGTCGTACGGCCCCGGTTACTGCGTGGCGTTGCTGATCCCCGTCACCCGCACCTCATACCCGCCCGGCCCTTTCGCGACCACGGGTACCTTCGCCGCCCCGTCCTTGATGGGGATCCGCATCTCCCGCTGGCCATCGGCAAACGTGGCGTTGCCCGTCACCGTGACCGTCGCCAGCAGAGTCTTCCGCTGATTCTCCGGCGTTAAGCCGGCAATCGCGATCGTGGCGTCAAAGGCCTGCCCGACCCGCACGGTCGGCGGGGTCGTGATGCTGATCTTCACCGGGTTCACGGGCTGGGGAGCGCTCATCTGGCCGGCGCCGTTCTCCACCGCGAGGGTGCCGGATCCCGGCGGCACGGTCCGAGGCACCCGAAACTCCATCTCCGTGTTCGAGGACGCGAGCGCGGGCACGACGTTTGCGGTCTGCGGTGTGGTCAGCACCGCGTTCGGCACCGTTGTCGCGGTCGGGGTGCAGAGATTGCTGCCCGTGACCCGCGCGATGCCGCCCTGCGGCAACACGTCCGGGGTGCGGCCGATCTGCGGAAGCGCCTGGCTGTCCGGTGTCCCGGAGAGCACGTGGAGGACTTCGTTCGCGATCACGTTGCCGAGCTCGTCCCGGATCGTAAGGCGTGCCCCCGCCACGACCAGCGCGGCGGGGATGAGAAAGTGTCCGGCGTCGCCGACGAGGAGCGCGTGCTGGCCGCCCGACGGCGCGGTGACGGTCACGGTGCCGGCGGCGGCTTCGTTGACTTGAGTCTCGACCGTGCCGGTCACGACACTCCCCGCGGACGCGGTGTCAGGCAGGTAGACGTTCGGGTGGGTGGCCGAGGCGATCGTCTCCACCTTGGGCGTGCCGTCCGGCACGTAGGTCTTCGTCTTCTCGTCCCACTTGAAGATCGTCGTGGTCCTGGTCTTCTTCTGCGGATCGACCTTGATCACGACCTTGTCGCCACCCGTCTGGGTGCCTGCTGCATCGAAGCTCTCGGAGACTTCCGTCGTTTCCTCGTCGCCATTTGCGCTTTTGATTGTCCCTGTCGACGTGCGGATCGTTCCGCCGGCGCTCTTGGTTTCCGTGACGGTGACGTCGTTCCGCGAGACGTCTGTCCCCGTGGGCGTCGCGGTGACGGTGTTCGTGGTGGTGACCGTGGTACCCGTCGTCGGCGTCACCGTTTTGGTCGTCCCCGTGGTGGTGTTCCCGGTCTTGGGATCCTTGTAGACCGGGAGCGTCTTCACACCCGCGCCCGCAGTGGCACCGCCGAGGTTGATCGCCGGGGTGACGTTCGTCCCCGAGGGGCCCGTCGTCGTCGTCCCACCGCCACCAGATGGGGTGGTGGAAGGCGTTGCCGCAGCCGGCGCTGTCGGCTTCTTCGTAATGATTACGATCGTCATCGCCGAGGTATTGTCATTAGCGAGGTAGAGCACGCCCGGCTTGTCGGCGGTCATCGAGGCGGTGTACCCGTTAGGTCCGTTGCCGAACGTCACGTGGCCCGTCGGGTCCGCTGGCGGGGAACTCTTAGCATAAGGATAGTATATCTCTGTGGTCGATCCTTCCGTCACCGTTAGTAGACTGGCGGTCCCGAGGTACGAGTACCGCTTCTTAGTGGAATTGACGAGGAAGTGCTGCGTGCGGGTTTCCCCGGTCTTGGGATTCTTCCACGTCACGGTGATGAGGCTCAGCCCCGATCCCGTGATCGTGATATTGATCCCCTCGCTTCCCATAGCCTGATTGGGGTCTTCAACCTTCGCCACGCCAGGGTCGGCCGAGGTCGCGGTTCCCTGGGTGAAGCCGTCGGGCTGGTCTACGGGCTGGCGAATGTCCGCGCCCGTGGTCACCTGATTGCCCTGGATGATCCGGACGTCTTCCCCATAGGCAAGCGAACCAGCAACCAGCACCACGACCAGGGCGAACACAAGGCCAGTCCACCAAGACGCGGGATTGCGCTTCATCGCCGACCCCTCCCCCCGGCGCGACCACGGATTGGGCCTAGGGTTCCGCTACGCGCTCT
>DASQGM010000131.1:0-6339 GCA_035632615.1 bacterium
GACGCTCTCCCTCATCTTGCATGGCAGCATCCCTCCGGGGGGCTACCCGCTACCGTGGACGGGACCCGACCGCGTCCCCACGGGCGAATGGCAGTCCCTCGTTAAGGAATCGGGACTGGATGCCTTCCGCCAGAGGTGGAGCGCCCATCCGGTCATGCGGATCCCGGATGGTCGCCCTGACGTCCAAGCGTCTCTTGCAGACATGTTGCAAGCGTATCGCGGTGACCGCCTGCTGAACCCGGCGAAACCTTCCGGTCCGATCGGACCTGCCACCATGGATGATCTTCCGCGCCTCACCCTTCCCGCGCTGGTGGTTATCGGCGACACCGAGGTCCCGTATCTCCAGATGGTCGCGCGCATGTTTGCGTACTATCTGCCCAACGCTCAGATGGCCGTGATTCCGGGCGGCGGGCACATGATCAACTTGATAGAATCCGAGCGGTACAACGCCGCGATCCTTCACTTCCTTGAGAACGTCCAGCAGACCGGCTAGGGAGGCAGCTGAACGTTCACTCGTGTTGCCACGGTTTGGCGTACGCTGGGCGTATCGTGAGGTTGAGGGGGTCTTGCCGAAGTGCCGTGGAGCGGAACACTACGGTTTGGCTGCGGCGGCGGCAGGTCGCGACCCCTCCAGCTCCTTGGCGATTGCGCTGACCGTGGTAATGCGCGCGAAGCGGCGGCGAAGCACGTACTCCGTCCGCTCGCGGATCGAATCGACATCCAGCTCCTCTCCGGGCCGATCGGGGTTCGGGATGGGAAACGTCATCGTCGCTTCGGTAACGAAATCCACCGCGTAACCAAGATCGGCGCCGACGCGGGCCGATGTCTCGCAGCATTGCTCCATTTGAATGCCGGTGATCACGACGCGACGCACTCCTTGCTCCATCAGCAGCGCCGGCAGCCCAGTGCTCGTAAAGACATTCCGTGTGTCCTTGTGCATCACCGGCTCCGATTCTCGCGGTGACAGGAAATCCATGAGCTTGTAATGGGGGCTGGTTTTCTCAAACCCCGGGTCGTTGTCACTGTGAAGGAAGTAGATGATCGGCAGGCCGTGGTCACGGTAGAGAGCGATGAGCCGCGCCACGTTCCTTTCGAAATCGCGATTGTCGCGCCGCGCCCAACGCTCCGTCGCCTTGAATGAGTCCTGGGCATCGATAACGAGCAGCGCGGACTCAGCGATCGGCACGTGCTTGTCGTAGAGCATGCCCGTTCCCGTCCGTCCACCCGAGATTTCCAGTAGGCATTCTCAACAGCGTACCGTACTCCTCCTCACGGCAAGGCGGTCTCGCCGCGATGATTCCAAATGCTGACACACGCTGTCTCCGATGTTCCCCGTCCGTACTGACGCGTCGCTGCGGCCCGCCTGCGTCTCACGCGTCTGGCCAATGTTCGTTGGATGATCGCATCGCTACGCGGCACCGCAGTACCGCCGGGGCAGGCTTCACCCTCGCACCGCGTGCAGCGGATTGGCCGGGCCGTGCCCGCGGCCGAGCGGCAGCGAGGTCTCGATCGCCCGCGTGACGAACTGTTTCGCCGTCCGCACCGCGTCGGGAACGTCCGCGCCGCGCGCAAGCAACGCGGTGATCGCTGCCGAAAAGACACACCCGGTGCCGTGCGTGTGGGGCGTGGCCACCCGAGGCGCCTCGAGCCGCTCGACCGCACGGCCATCGTACAGCACATCCACGGCGGCGCCCTCGAGGTGCCCGCCCTTGACGACCACGTACCGCGGTCCGAGCGCGGCCACCGCGCGCGCCGCGTCTTCCATCTCCGCGAGCGTCCGGATCTCGCGCCCGATCAGCGCACGCGCCTCGTGCAGGTTCGGCGTCACCACGAGCGCGAGCGGCAGGAGCTCCCGGCGCAGCGTCTCCACCGCTTCGGGTTGCAGGAGCGCGACGCCGCTCTTCGAGATCATCACGGGGTCGACGACGAACGCGCGAATGCCGTGGCGCCGGATGCTCGTCGCGACCGCGGCGATGATCGAGGCGTTGGCGAGCATGCCCGTCTTCGCCGCGTCCACCCCGATGTCAGTGACGACCGCATCGATCTGCGCGACGACGATCTCGGGCGAGATCTCCGCGACCGCGGTGACGGCCGTCGTGTTCTGCGCCGTGACCGCGGTGATCGCCGTCATCCCAAACACACCCAGCGCGGAGAACGTCTTGAGGTCCGCCTGTATCCCCGCGCCCCCGCCGGAGTCCGACCCTGCGATCGAGAGCGCGCGTGGAATGTGCATCGGTTCCCTCCCCTGGAGGCTCCGCTACGAGCGCGTGCGCGCCTTCAGGTGATCCCAGCCGAGCGCGACAAGGCGCGTACGCCGTCCGGCCGGCCCGACGACCCACCGGCCGTCGCGGCGCGGCACGATCTCACCGATCCGGGTCAGCGGCACGCCCGCCGCGCGCGCGACGGCCGCGGCCGACCGCTCAAACGACGGCCGCGCCGTGAACAGCAGCTCAAAATCCTCGCCGCCGCCGAGGACCCAGGCGCACGGATCGACCCGGGCGGCGGCGGCCGCCGCGGCGAGCCCCGGCGGCACCGGCACGCGCCCGAGGTCCAGCCGCACGCCGACCCCGGACGCCTCCAGCACGTGGAGCAGATCGGCGGCGGTCCCATCGCTGATATCGATCGCCGCCGTCACCGCCTCGCTTGCCGACAGGGCTCGACCGGCAGCGACCCGCGGGACCGGCCGTCGATAGGCGGCGCGCAGCGCGCGCCCGCCCCGCACCCGCACGCGCGGGTGGCCGGCCAGAAACAACCCCGCCGCCGCCTTGCCCACGGCCCCCGTGACCCACACGCCGTCCGACGGGCGCGCACCGCCCCGGGTGAGCGTACGCCCGGCGTCCCCGAGCACCGTCACGTCCACGACCAGCGGCCCGTCGGTACCGGAAACGTTCCCACCGGCGACGACCACCCCGTACGCCCGCGCCGCGTCGCCCAGCCCGCGGTAGATCCCGTCGACGTCGCGGAGGCGCGCCCGCCGGGGCACGAGCAGCGAGACGAGCGCGTACCGCGGCGTTCCTCCCATGGCCGCGACATCGCTCACGTTGACGGCGAGCGCGCGCCAGCCGACGTCCGCCGGGGTGCTCAGGCCGAACCGGAAGTGGACGCCCTCCACCTGTGCGTCGCACGTCGCCAGCACGCGACCGGGGAACGACAGCACCGCGGTGTCGTCGCCGACGCCGATCGTGACGCCCGGTCCGGTGGTCGGCACCAGCCGGCTCAGCCTGTCGATCAGCGCAAACTCTCCGAGCCCGCCCATCGGGCGGCTGCGGTCACCCGGCGAGCGCGGCATCCACCTGCTCCCGCAGCCTCCGGGTCGCCTCGACCATGTCGTCGGCGAGGGTGACCGCCGTGATCACCGCCACCCCCGCGGCGCCCGCGCGGATGACGGCCGCCGCGTTCTCGATCGTGATGCCGCCGATGCCCACGACCGGCAGCGCAGACGCCCGACGGATCTCCGCGATCCGGCCGAGCCCCACCGGCGCCCCCGCGTCGGCCTTCGTCGCCGTCGCGTAGACCGCGCCCACGCCGAGGTAGTCCGCGCCGGCCCGCCCGGCTTCGTCCGCCTCTTCGCGGGTCGCCGCCGAGACGCCGAGCACCGGGCCGCGCCCGAGCACCGCCCGAGCCGCCGCGGCCGGGAGATCGTCCTGCCCGACGTGCACGCCGTCCGCCCCGGCGGCGATCGCGACGTCCACGCGGTCGTTCACGATGAACGTGACCCCGGCGGCGCGACAGATCGAGGCCAGCCGGCGCGCCGTCTCCACCACCACGCGGGCCGGTTCGCCCTTCATCCGCAGCTGCAGCGCGGTCGCGCCCCCGCGCACGGCAGCCTCGCCGACCTCGAGGTGAGATCGTCCCCTCGAGCGCGGCGCATCGGTGATGACGTAGACGCGCCAGTCGCCGCGTACCGTCACGCCCGGATCCTCGCCGCGCGGGTGACGGCGGCCCCGTCGAGCGCCGCGAGCGCGTCCAGCAGCCGCACGCGAAACGTGCCGGGGCCGGGCGATGCCTCGGCGGCCCGCTCCGCGGCGACCTCGAAGCAGGTCAGCGCCGCCGCGGCGGCGCTCAGCGTGTCGGGCTCGACCGCGCAGAACGCGCCGACGACCGCGGTGGCCATGCAGCCGCTCCCCGTGATCTGCGCGAGCAGGGCGTGCCCGTTCTCGATGCGCACGGCGCGCCCGCCGTCCGTGAGCAGATCCACCCGGCCGGTTGCGGCGACGACCGCGCCCGTGGCGCGCGCGAGCGCGCCCGCCAGGTCATCCAGCGCCTCCACCACTCCCGCGGCGTCCACTCCCCGCACCGCCCCGGGGCGCCCGGCCAGGGCGGCCACCTCCCCCGCGTTACCCCGCACACAGGCGACACGCACGGCGTCCAGCAGGCGTCGCGCCTGGGCCGTGCGGAACGCGGTGGCGCCCGCCCCGACCGGATCCAACACGACGGGCACGCCCGCGGCGTTCGCGCAGCGCCCCGCGAGCAGCATCGCCTCGACGGTCTGGGCCGTCAGCGTGCCGATGTTCAGCACCAGCGCGCCGGCGGCCGTCACCATCTCCTCGACTTCCTCCACCGCGTGCGCCATCACCGGGGACGCGCCCACCGCGAGGGTCACGTTGGCCACATCGTTCACCGTGACGACGTTCGTGATATGGTGGATCAGCGGACGCCGCTCGCGCACGCGCGCCAGCAGATCCGCGGCGGGCGCGAGCGGTGCCGGCCCGGTCACGCCGTCCTCCACGCCTTCATCGCCGGCACGCGACGGAGCGCCCGGAGCACCACGTAGCCCAGCAGGGTGCCGGGAATGCTCGCCGACAAAAACGCCGCCTGGAACCACGCCCACGTGTGATGCGACCCCACCAGCGGCTGAAACATCAGCGCCGCGATCGTCGCCCCGATCGGGCCGGTCCCGATCGGCTCACATAACGCGGCCGCGTCGTTGCGGAAGAGGCGGTACGCGTAGCCCACCACCAGCGCCCCGAAGGGGCTGCCGGGAAACGCGAACAGCGAGCCGGTGTGGAGGCTGTAGCGGAGCAGGGCCGTCACAAGCGCCGCGCCGGCCGCGTACCAGGGCCCGAGCAGGACGCCGGCCACCGCGTTGATCGTGTGCTGGAACGGGGCCACCCGCGCCGGACCGACGGGGATGCTCAACGGTCCGAGCGCCGTCGCGATCGCCGCGAACATCGCGGCCAGGACGAGCCGTCTGAGGTGCGATCCGTGATCTGCCGAATCCTGCCGTATCATATCGGCCACGCCTCCATTCGCCATGCCATCTCCCAGAACAGGTACTCGTACCGTTGGCTCGCCAGAAACACGTCACGCAACGCCGCCTCCCGCGACGGCGGGAGGTCCGCGGTGAGCCTGTCGAGCAACTCGGCCATCCACTGGGCCATCGCCCCGTACTCCTCCGAGGTGTACAACCGGATCCAGTTGGCGTACAGTGGCTGGGACTCAGGGATCCCGGCCGTCCGCAACCGGCACGCGATTTCCCAGTACCCGTAGGCGCACGGCAGCACGGCCGCGAGAATCGCGGCGAGATCCCCCGTCTCTGCGACGAGCCGGAGATGGTTCGTGTACGCCTGGGTCGCGGGCGCGGGCCGCGTGTCTTCGAGCGCCTCCGGTGAGATGCCGGCGGCCCAGCAGGTCTCACGGTGCAGGTCCATCTCGACGTTGAGGGTCAGGTTGAGCACGTCCGCGAAGCGCGCCGCGATGGCGAGATCGTCCGCCCGCGCGACGGCCAGCGCCAGCACCCGGCAGTACTCGCTCAGGAACCGATAGTCCTGACGGAGGTAAAACTGGTACCGGTCCCCCGGCAGCGTCCCGTCCCCGAGTCCCACGACGAACGGATGGGTCTGCACCCGCTCCCGAAGCGCCGCCGCGTCCTCCTGAAGCCGCGCGAACTGGCTCATGCTGCGTGCTCCCCCGTCTCCGCCACGTGCGCCTCGCTACGGCGTCAGATTGACGAACAGATCCTCGGTCGGCACCGCCGACGCGATGACCTTGTGGGACGCCATCCACCGGCTGAACGTGTCCCACCGCTCGGCGCGTTGGGCCTGCGCGCGGGCGTAGTACGGAAGCGTCGCCTCGAACGAGCGCCGGTTGAAGGCGTCGTTCAGCCTGGGGTTCAGACGCGCGTACTCCTGAAACGCCGCCTCGGGATGGGCCTCGGTGAATGCGAGGCCCCGGGCCACCGCCGCGACGAACCGCTGGAGCACCGGCCGGCGTGACGCGATCTCCCCATCGCGCGCGATCAGGACCAGCTCGTAGAACGTCGGCACGCCGTACCGCTCCGGCTCGAACATGCCCACTGCCTGCCCCTGCATCTCGATCTGCACCCGCTCCACGTTCCGG
>DASQGM010000132.1:0-2945 GCA_035632615.1 bacterium
GCGGCGCGGGGTGGAGCCCGTACGAGGGCATGACCCTGCGGGGCCGTGTCCGGCAGACATTCGTCCGCGGCCGGGTCGCCTACGAGAACGGAACCGTGCTCGCGCGCCCCGGCGACGGGCGGTTCATCCCGGCCGCCTAACCGACGCGGCCGGGCCGCGGGTCCAGGTCGTGAGCCGCGCTGATGAGGGCGAGGTGCGTAAACGCCTGGGGGAAGTTGCCGAGGTGCTCGCCCCGGGGGGCGAGCTGTTCGGCGCAGAGCCCGAGGTGGTTGGCGTAGCCCAACATCTTCTCGAGGAGGAGGCGGGCCTGCTGGAGATCACCCGAGCGCGCCAGACACTCCACACACCAGAACGAACACATGCTGAACGTGCCCCCGCGGCCCGAGAGACCGTCGGGCGACTCCTCGACGCGGTACCGGCGGACGAGCGAGTCGTCGATGAGATCGGCCTCGATCGCGCGCAGCGTGGCCGCACCCATCGACGTCGAGCCTTTGTATTGCACGAACGCCTGGCGCGCCGGATCCCAAAACTGCTCCGGGGTCTTGAACTAGACCCGGACGATCGACGCGACCGGATACTCTTCGGCGCCCAAAACCTCCTTCATCCGGTCCACGGTCAGCCTGCCATCGTCGTAGGCCACACGCACCTGCTTGGTTACGAGATCCACCGAGACGCTTTGCACACCGGGAAGCGGCTCAAGCGCGGCCTTCACTGTCTGTTCGCAGTGTTCGCAGGACAGATCGGGCACCGTGAGCACAACAGATGCCATCCTCGCTCCTCCTTCGTGAGACTATCAGTCAGTCGTCTATCGCCACCCCGGAAGGCCGCGCGAGCTCCGCGCCCGAGCGTCGGGAGCACGTCACCGCCCCATGCTGCCGCGCCCGCCGAGCGCGAACGCGGCTGCGCCGACGGCAAGGGCCGCCGCCGCGATCCCGGCCAGGTACGCGTACTCGCCGAGGCGCTCACGAAGTGGCGGGTGCAATAGCGTCGACACGTCGGCCGCGGGCCGAAACCGGCGGAGGCGGAGCGCGTTCGTCACCACGCTCACGCTACTCATCGCCATCGCCGCGGCGGCAAGGACCGGGCTCAGCAGCACATGGACGACCGGGTACAGCGCCCCGGCCGCGACCGGAATCAAGAGGATGTTGTACGCGAACGCCCACACGAGCCCTTGAACAACCGTGGCGGCCGTCTTGCGGGACAACGCGATCGCGGTCACGATCCCCCGCAGATCGCCGCCGACCAGCGTGATGTCCGATGCCGCCATCGCGACGTCGGTCCCCGTGCCGATCGCGATCCCGAGATCGGCCTGCGCGAGAGCCGGGGCATCGTTGATGCCGTCGCCCACCATCGCCACGACCCCGCCGGCCGACCGCAGGCGCTGGACCGCCGCGACCTTCTGATCGGGCCGTACCCCGGCGAGAACGTGGTCGGGAGCGATGCCGGCCTCGCGCGCGATGGCCAGCGCGACGGCCTGTGCGTCACCGGTCAGCATCCACACATCCAGCCCGAGCGCGCGCAGCCGGGCGACGGCGTCGGCCGCCTCAGGCCTCAGGGTATCCGCGGCCTCGATCATGCCACGGGCGCGGCCATCCACTGCCACGTCCACCGCGGTGCCGCCGACCGCGGGCAACATCGCCTCAGCGGCCGGCGCCCCGCGCGCATCGAACGCGATCCCGCGCTCGCTCATCAGCGTGCGGTTCCCGACCAGCACCTCGCGCCCGTCCACCCGGGCTTCCACCCCGCGGCCGGGGATGGCGCGGAACCCTCCGGCGCGCGCCAGCGAAAGTCCGCGCGCACGCGCCGCCCCCACGATGGCTTCCCCGATCGGATGCTCGGACCCGATCTCCGCTCCCGCGGCCAGGCTGAGCAGGTCTGCCTCCGTCATGCCGGCGCCGGGGACCACCCGCGTGACCCGCAGCACTCCGCGCGTAAGGGTGCCGGTCTTGTCGAGCAAGACGCGAGTGACCCGCCGGGCCTGCTCGAGCGCCTCGCCTCCGCGGATCAGGATGCCGTACTCCGCGGCCCTACCCGTACCCACCATGATCGCGGTCGGCGTCGCCAGTCCCAGGGCACACGGACAGGCGACGATCAGCACCGCCACCGCCGTGGTCAGCGCGTGGGTCAACCGGGGCTCCGGCCCGAACGCCAGCCACCCAAGACACGCGAGCGCCGCGATCACGAGCACCGCCGGCACGAAGTAGCCCGCGACCGTGTCGGCGAGCCGCTGCATCGGCGCCTTCGATTCCTGGGCCGCCTCCACCAGGCGGACGATCTGCGCGAGCGTCGTGTCACGGCCCACGTGCGTCGCGCGGAACACGAACGCGCCGACTCGATTGAGCGTCGCCCCGATGACGACATCGCCCGGCCCCTTGGCTGCGGGCAGGCTCTCGCCGGTCAACATGCTCTCGTCGATCGCTGACTCGCCCTCGGTCACGACGCCGTCCACAGGCACAGTCTCCCCCGGGCGCACGCGCACCAGGTCGCCCACCCGGACGGCCTCCCCCGGGACGTCGGCGTCGGCGTCGCCCCGCACCACGCGGGCGGTCCGCGGGCGCAGGCGGGCCAGCGCGGCGATCGCCGCGCCGGCCCGTCGCCTTGCGCGCACCTCCAGCCAGCGCCCGAGCAGGACCAGCCCGATGATCAGCACCGCGGACTCGTAGTACAGGTCCGGTGGAAGCCCCCAGGCTCGCGCGGGCGCAGGCCAGAGCGTTACGAACGCGCTGTACCCGTACGCCACGCTCGTGCCGATCGCGACGAGCGTGTCCATGGTGGCGGCCCCGTGCCGCGCGGCCGCCCACGCCGCGGCGTAGAATGCGCCGCCCGCCCACACCTGCACGACCGTCGCGGCGATCAGCAGGAGCGGCGCCAGCGCGTCCGGCGACACCCGGAGCGGCAGGTACGTCACCACCATCATCGCTGCGCCGACCCCCAGGCTGGTCACC
>DASQGM010000133.1:0-8626 GCA_035632615.1 bacterium
CAACGGGTGCGCGGCCGAGGGCGGCTGCAGGCTCGCGAGCAAGTCCGTCTTCACCGGGTCGTAGCGCGTGATCTGTGGGGCGAAGACGGCGGCGAACACGATCACGGCGAGCATGGCGAACCCGATCCCTGCCCCGAGCGAGACGCGGAGGTGCCGCACGTCGCGCCGCCGCGGCGCTGCGAGCGCGGCGGTCGTGCGGGTTCCCTCAATCATACCGGACCCGCGGGTCCAGCACGGCGTACGTGAGATCGGTCAGCAGGTTGACCAGAATGACCAGGCTCGCGAACATCAGGGTCAATCCCTGCACCATCGGGTAGTCCCGGGCAAACGTGGACTTGATCAGCAAGAACCCGGTCCCGGGGATCGCGTAGACGGTCTCCGTGACGACGGCCCCGCCGACGAGAAACCCCAGGTTGATGCCGAGGATCGAGATCGTCGAGATGAGCGAGTTTCTCAGGATGTGCCGCGCGAACACGGTCACGGCGCGCAGGCCTTTGGCCCGCGCGGTGCGGACGTAATCCGTTCCCAGGACCTCGAGGATGTTGTGGCGGAGCGTCCGCACCAGGATGGGGCATAGGGAGAGGGCGATCGTGAGGGCCGGAAGGAGCAGATGCCAGAGGTGCTCGCCGAACGTCGTACCGTACCCCCCGACCGGGAACCACCGGAGCTGCACGCTGAAGACCAGCAGCAGCACGATCGCCGCCCAGTAGTTGGGCGTCGCCAAGGAGAAGAGCACGCCGAGCCTGATCGCCTGATCCGTGGCGCGCCCGCGACGGAGCGCCGCCCACGCGCCGAGCGGCAGCGCCACCACCGCCGCCAGCACCGTAGCGTACACGGCCAGGAACAGGGTCACCGGGAGGCGGCCCAGGATGATCGGGAGCACCTGGGTGCGGTAGATCACGGACTCGCCGAGGCGCCCGGTGACGACGTTGCGCAGGAACAGGAGATACTGCACGATCAGCGGCCGGTCGAGACCGAGCTGATGCCGCAGGCGCGCCACGTTCTCGGCGGTGGCGCGGTTGTCGAGCATGATCACCGCCGGGTCCCCCGGAATGAGGCGCAGCAGGAAAAACGTGACCACCGTGATCCCCAGGGCCACGGGGATCAGCAGCAGCAGCCGCCGCGCGAGATAGTGCCCCATTCGCGACTACGCGAAGGAAGAGCGCCCGCCGACTACTTGCTCACCCAAGTTTCCCACAACCGATAGTTCGCGGTGGGGAGCTGCATGAAGTCATGCACGCGGTCCCACAGCGCCGTCCGGTTGTCCGCGTAGTAGAGGGGAACCGCCTCGAACTGATCGTAGGCGATCTTCTGGATCTCGAAGTACATCGCCCGGCGCTTCGCGACGTTCGTCTCCGCTTCCGCGGCGGCGGCCAGCTCCGTCAAGCGGTCGTTCTTGAACCCGATCCACTTCGCCACCGCCCCGCCGGCGTAGTCGAGCCCGAACGCCACCAGCTCATCGGGATCGATGACGTCGCTCGTGTAGTATCCCTTGGCCATGTCGAAGTCGCCCTTCGAGCGGCGGGCCCGGAGCGTGCCCGGTTCCAGCGAGGTGACCTTGAGGTCGACGCCGATTGCCTTCCACTCGTCCTTCAAGATCGTCGCGATCTGGGCCGCCTGATTGTCGCCGGACGCGATGAGGATCTCCGCGGACACGCCGCCGCCGACGCCCGCCTCCTGCATCAGCGCCTTGGCCTTGGCGACGTCGTACGGGTAGGGTTTCAGCTGGTTGTTCCAGTCGAGCATGGGGGGGAGCATGCTCGTGGCGACGTGGCCGTACCCGAAGAGCACCGACTTCAGGATCGCCTGCCGGTCCACGGCGTAGTTCAGCGCCTGGCGCACGCGCACATCGTTGAACGGTTTCCGCGTGTGGTTGTAGTAGATGTAGTCGATGCGCATCTGTGGGAAGAGCTTGACGGCCACGCCGCCGACGCCGCGGAGTTGCGCGACCTGGTTCGGCGGCACGTTTGTCGCGATGTCCAGCTCCCCGCTCCGGAACTTGAGCATACGCGTGTTGTCGTCGGTGAGCACGTCGAAGCGCAGCTCATCGAGGTACGGGTACGGCTTCTGCCAGTAGCGCGGGTTGCGGCGAAGCGTCACGTGGTCGTTCTTCACCCACTCGGCCAGCGTGTACGGACCGCTGCCGACGGGATGGTCCCAGAACCCCTTCCCCTGCGTCGCGAGCGCCTTCGCGGGAACGATCGAGGCGGCGTACAGGGACGCGTAGGCCAGGAACGACGCCGAGGGTTTCTTCAAGATGACCACCAGCGTGTGCGGGTCGGTCGCCGTGGCGTGATCGATGAGGGCGAAGTTGTCCTCGAAGTTGGAATCCTTCGACCCGGCCCGCTCCAACGCGGCTCTCGCGTCGTCGGCCGTGAGCGGCGTTCCGTCGGCGAACGTGACCCCATCCCGGATGTGCAGCACCCACGTCTTCCCGTCGGCGCTGGTCTTCCAGCTGTCGGCCACGCCGGGCTCGATCGTCGCGCCGTCCTTGCCGGCCCTGACCAACTGATCGTACATGTGCAGCATCGTCCAGATCGACATGTTGTCGAATGGGACGATGGGGTCGAAGCTTGTCACGTCGCTGTCCGCCAGGCTCATCCGGACGCTTCCACCTGACTTGGGCGCGGACAACACCGGCAGCGCGACCAAGACCACGAGCAGGCAGACACTGAGCAGCACCCGGTACGACCTCGTTTGGAGTCCCATGATGCCTCCCCCCTCGGAGAACGCCGCCATGCCGTGGCCGGCGGGGTATTTCGCGATGCTTACGCCGTCCCGGGGTCAGTGTCCTGCGTGCTTCACAGGCACAGGCGACGGGGAAACAAGTGGTGGGCATCGAATCCGCCCGCGACCTGCGGAGGCAAGCGGTGACCGATCGTATTCCTTTCCGAGTGCGACCCATGCTCGCCACGCTCACGGGCGCCCCGTTCACCCGGCCGAACTGGGTCTACGAGGAGAAGTACGACGGCTACCGGATCCTGGCTCATAAGGAAGGATCCCGCGTGCGCCTCCTGTCCAGGAACGCGCTGGACCGGGCCGGCGTCTACGAGGACGTCGCGCGGGCCGTCGGCGCGCTGCCGAGCCGCACGCTGCTGCTGGACGGCGAGGTGGTCGCGTTCGACCGGCGCGGCGTGTCGCGATTCCAGTTGCTCCAACGGGGCGCCGCGGTTCCCCGCTACGCCGTCTTCGACTGCCTGTACAGGGACGGACACGACCTCCAGCGCCGCGCGGCGCGCGGCGCTGGAGGCCGCGTCGTCGGGCGGAGCGGCACCCTGATGCGGGCCCGCAGGCTCGCGCGCGACGGCTACGCCGCCTACCGGGTGGCGCGGCGCCGCAGCTACGAGGGACTCGTCGCCAAGGATCTCGGCGCGGCCTACGTGGAGGGCTGGTCGGCGGCGTGGCTGAAGGTCAAGGTGCGTCACGAGGATGAGTTCGTCGTGGTCGGCTACACGGCGCCCAGAGGATCGCGCGCGCACTTCGGGGCGCTGCTGCTCGGCGCGTACGAGCACGGCACGTTGCGCTACGTGGGGAAGGTCGGAACCGGATTCGACGCCAAGTCGCTCGCGGCGCTGTTCCGCAAATTCCAACCGTTGATCCAGAAGACCCCTGCGGTCGCCGATCGGCCGCGGGAACGTGGCGTGACCTATCTCGCCCCCCGCCTGGTCGCGCAGGTCGCGTTTGACGGATGGACGGCAGACCGCAGGCTGCGGCAGCCCGCGTTTCTGGGGCTGCGCGACGATAAGGCCCCGACCGCGGTCGTGCTGCCGGAGGCGTCGGCGTGACGCGATCCGTCCCGCCGCCGGCGCGGTCTCGCCGAGTCGAGCGCGCCCTCGTGCACCCGGGCAAGGTGTTCTGGCCGGACGAGGGGTACACGAAGCGTGACCTGGCCGAGCTCTATGTGCGCGTGTTCCCGCGTCTCAGGGCGTTTGTCCGCGATCGCCTGCTGACGCTGGAGCGATGCCCCGACGGCATGCGGGGCGATTGCTTCTACCAACGGCAGGCGCCGTCCAGCCTGCCGGTAGGCATTCCCACCAAGCGCGTGCGGGACAAGACGGGGAGCACGGTTTACGTGGTGGGCGGGCGGCTCGCCACGCAGCTCGAGCTCGTGACCCAGGGCTGCATCGCCGTGCACGTGTGGAACAGCCGCGCGACGGCGCCGCGCCGTCCCGATTGGGTGTGCGTCGACGTCGACCCAACGTCGGAACGGTTCGCCGACGCGGCCCGCGCGGGACTGCTCGTGAAGGGTGCGCTGGACGAGCTGAGGCTCGAGTCGTTTCCGAAGACGTCCGGCAGTCGTGGCCTTCACGTGTTCGTGCCCATCCCCCCAGGGCCGGACACCGCCGACGTGCTCGCGTTCGCGGAAGCGTTCGTGCGCGTTCTCGCTGCGAGGCATCCGAAGACCCTGACCGTCGAAGCCAGGATCTCGGCGCGGCAGCGCCGCGTGTATCTCGATCCGTTCCGGAACGGGTTTGGGCAGACCGTGGTCGCTCCGTACTCCGTCCTGCACCGTCCCAGAGCACCCGTCTCGACGCCGCTCGACTGGTCCGAGGTCGCGCCGAACCTGAATCCGGCGGGGTTCAATCTGCAGAGCGTACTGAAGCGCTTGGAGGCTCCCGACCCCTGGCAGGGGTTCTTTCGGCGGGCTCAAGCGCTCCCGCGTCCGGAGGATCTCGCCGGGGGTTAGCCGGCCGGTCTCGACGGGCGCTCGGGCTGCATCGTTGTCGTGCGGCACAACCCGACGCACTGTTCCTTCCCGAGTAAGGCCCAGATCCGTTGCCCGTCACCCCTTTCGGGGATCGCCTCCCCAGCCTCCGGGCTTGCGGGCGCGGCCGGGTCCGCCCCGGGTTGGGTTTTTGGCTGCAATACCTGCCACCACCGCGCTGCGATTTGATCGGGAATCGCTAGCTAACCGCGTCCCTCTTCGTCCGTTTGGATACGGGGATCTAATCATTCGGGTTAGTTACCATGCGATAACCCCGAATCTACAATGTGTCTTGGGGGGATCCCGTACGACGCCCAACGCCGCCCCGGGCTCTATGCGAAGGAGTGGTTCCCTGTCAGGGAGCTACTTGAGGCAGGCGCGCGGGTCGGGGTTCCTGTGTGGTCGGGCCGGCGGCCTCGCGCAACGCGGTATGCGTCGAGCGCGCGGCGCCCGATGATGACCGGCGCGAGTGCAGTCGCCGGTCGGGGAGGTCTTCCAGAGCGGTGTCGTCCATCAAGCACGAGCGTGACGATCGCCGTACACTCGCGGCAGCCGGAGACGGCAGCGCGCGAGTCGTTCGCGTGTTTCTTATCAGCCGGTTTTCGTTGTCACGCGACGTGCTGCAATCGACGCTCGAGGGTGACGCCCGTATCAAGATTGTCGCGACGGCTGAGACGTCGCGCGAGTGCGCTGCGCAGTTGGGACACGTTCAGCCCGACGTCGTCGTCGTCGACGGGGTCGAGTTCGTGCGACAGGATCTCGAACCGCTCGCGATCGCCGGACGCATCATGTCCGGGATTCGCGTGCTCGCGATCGCGGCGCGGCCGGGCGAGGAAGCCTGTCTCGACGCCGTGCGCATGGGAGTGTCCGGATATCTGCCGGCATCCGTGGAGCCCGAGTATCTTCGCAGGGCGGTGCACGCGGTGCAGATGGGCGAGACCGTCGTGCCCGAACATCTGATGCGCGCATTACTGACTCATCTCGCGCAGCGGCCGCGCCCGGTGAAAGAGACCGTGACGCTGACGGCGCGAGAGCGCGACGTGTTGCGCAGGCTCGCGGAGGGACTCACCGACAAACAGATCGCAGCGCGACTGCTGGTGGCGCCCGGGACCGTTCGGATCCACTTGCGATCTGTGTACCGGAAGTTGGGAATCCGCACTCGCGCCCAAGCGGCGGTGTACGCGGCGACGAACGGACTCGACGACGGCGCGGTCGGTGCGCAGCCTCTCGAGGCGGTGCCGCACCGCACGTGATGCGCTCCCATCGTCGCGTCGTGTCTCTCACCCGGGCGATGCGACCGGTGTTGCCGGTCCGAGAGGACCGCAGCGCTCTGCGCCCGCGGGTCGAGTTTTGCGCATTAGGTTGGGCGGAGCGGGCGACCGTGCGGCGCGATCAGGTATCGCTCGGGCGCAACGTGCCCGGCTGGTCGGTATCGTTCGGATGTGAACGCATCAGTAATCGGATCGATCGCGGTACCTCGGTCTGCGGTCGTCGTGCGAGCAAGCAACGCGCGTCGGAGGCGGCAGGATTATTCGTCTTGCCGAGTGCGTGGCGCGTCGAGTGGGTGTATCGTCTTGCCGGGCGGACTCCCACCACTCAAGCATCACACTCGTCACCTACGCTGTCCTCTGCCATCGAACCCGCAGGAGTCCGAAATTCCAGAGGTGGCTTGTGCGAGGCCGACATCTCAGAGTGTCGCCCGGGGGGGTAGTGTGATGGAAAGACGAGTGGGGGGTCTACGCGGTCCTGGATCGATTGGCCGTCGCGCCCGTCGGGTGACGTGGACGGCCACGGCGGTGCTGGTGGCCGTGGTGGCGCTCGCGTTGCCGATGCGTGCGACCGCGGACGCGCGTGATGTGTCGCTCGGCGGCGTGTGGATCGGGCACATCGAGCAAGATTCGCCGGGGATGAGCGCTGCCGATCGCGCGACGGCGGTCACGCGGCGCCTGACCGAGGTGGTGAGCGATCCCAGCCTGCGGGCGGGCACCGTGACAGTGACGGTGCGCCTCGCGGGCAGCGACGCGGTCATCTCAGTGGCGTCCCACCTCATCCTGACAATCACGCAGGCCGACGCCGCTGCCGTATCGGTGCCGCCTGTCGCCATGGCGGAGCAGTGGGGCGCCCGGCTCGCCCAAGGGTTGATCCGGGCCATGGGTATTTCCAGCGTGCGGCTGGATACCCCCGATGGCCTCACTACCGTTTCGCGGACCGACGCGTCCGGCTCGAGCAACCCGGCGCAAACCGGGTCCGCGACCTCTCCGGCATCTCCTTCTTCCGCACCCGGCTCGACTGCACCGGCCGCGCCGCCCGCAGGGTCGTCTTCCGCTCCGGCGGCAGCGCCCGCAGCCGCGCCCGCTCCGGCCGCGCCTGCTCCCTCGGCCCCGACGCCCAGCCGGCCAGCCACGGGCCAAGGAGCTCCTGTACCGTCGGGGCAGCCCGCTCCCGCGCAGTCCCCATCGGCGCAGCCAGCTCCCGCGCCGCAGACACCCGCTGCGCCGGCCGCGCCAGGCACAGCCGCTACGGCGTCGGGTCCCGACGTGTCCGACGTGCAGCTCGTGCCGACCTCCGACACGCACGTCGCCCCGGGCGGGCGCGTGACCTTTGCGCTGAGCTTTAAGAGCCAGGGGAGCGTCGATGCGGTCGAGGTGACTGTGGGCTGGCAGAGCAAGGGAGACGAGCTGCAGTACGGCCGTTTCGTTCGCATCCCCGCGGCGAAGGGCGACAACACCGTCAACGACGTCTGGTTCAATCTCGCGAAGGACGCGCCGCGCTATTACACCTTCAGGGTGTACGCGGTCGTCAAGGTGGGCGACACCGTTGTGCGGTCGTTGCCGGTGATGGTGACCGTCCGATAGGCTGATTGATCCCTTCGAGGAGCCCAACCGCTCCGGATCGCGGGTGACGGCACGCAACGCGTGGCGTTGTCGTCGTGCCATCGAGCATTGTTGGCGAGTCGAAACGGGAGGATGGTACTCGGCATTTCGGATACGCTGAGGGTCTCGTTCGGATACGTATCACGCCCTCCATCACTACCTCATTAATTCTCCACTCGTATTCAGGCAGCGAAGATGAATGTTCAGCAGGCACCCATATAATTCACATTGGATGAGTGGTTGTTCGAAAAGCCCCACAGGATTCTTCAATAGATAGCGGGGGCTCGCTCCTCAAGAACACAATACTGAGAACCGCACATGATGTGTGTGACTGCGGTCGCGTGGACCACGCGGGAAGGAGGTGAGGGCGCACCGGGCTGGCAGGGTACGTGACCGCGCAGGTTGCGCGAACCCGGGTGTCCGGAGGAAGAGTTCGCCTCACAGTTGATGCACTCGTGGTTGCTACCGCATGTTGCAGTGTGGTTCGGCTCAGCACGTGGTTCGGCAAGTTGAGGGGGTGATGTGTTCTCATGGGTAATGGTCGCAAGCGTCAGCGGCGATCGATTCTGCGGAGCGCGTACTTGGTGGTGACACTGCTACTCGCCGTCACCGTTCCCATGTTTTATATGGGAGTGGCACTGGTACCGGCGGCGCATGCCAGTAACGGCAGCGCGTTCGCCGACGGCGACAACGGCAGCGCGGGAACCGGAAACGCAACCAATACGGGGTCAGCCGGGAGCGGCACCGCCGGCGGTGGCGGCGGCAACGCCAACGGCGGCAACGGCGGCGCCGGCGGTCCTGGCGGTGGCCAGAACATCGGGCCGGACGCCGGTAACGGCGGCGAGGGCGGCGAGGGCGGCAACGGCGGCGACGTCAACGGCAACGGCGTTGCGATCGGCCATGGTGGAAATCAAGGGAACAGCAACACGAATCCCACCAACGCGGGAGCCGGTGGCAACGCAAGCGGCACCGGCAACGGCGGCAGCACGAACGGCAACGGCGGCGCCGGCGGCACCGGCGGCAACGGCGGCAACTCCAGCAGCGCGAG
>DASQGM010000134.1:0-2827 GCA_035632615.1 bacterium
CTATCGCGCGCCGCCTGGGGAGGATTCATCCGCGCCGCGCGCGGGCTGGCAGCCGGCACGTTCGAAGGGTTCGCCGACGCGGCATCCGGAGCCGACCTCAATCGCCTGTTCGCCGACGATGTAAGACGGCGGTCGTCCTAAAACATCGGACGCGCCGCGCCCTTGGCTTGACTCCGGGAGGCAGATTGCCAAGGCTCGCTTTGAAATGGGACCGCATCTGCGGGGCCTCAACTCGCCGGCAGCGCTGCGACACGAGGTTCGAGGGTGTTTTTCACTCGCGAAATCCAACTGGGTCGCTCTCGTCGTGCACAATCTCGATTGGACCCTATGCCGCTACTGGGAACGCTCGGCATCGGACCTTGGGGATTCATACGCCAGGAGCGTTTTCATACTTACTGCCCCCGCAGCGGTTGGGTTCCCGCACGGTCACCACGATAGACGCTAGGCGCCGGTGCGGTCCCGCGGGTTGGCGTTCCAGCCAATTGCCGTGGGCCCTGCAGGCGCCCAAGACCCGGCGGGACCACAGCCCCCAACGCAGGATGCCCGGCGCGAATCTGGAATCTTGGCCAATCAGACCCGTCAAAAGGGGGGGCCTCATCTGATGAGTACTTCAGCTGCCCCGGACCAGTCGCAACGACTGCTCGCGGCGCTCGCGTACCCGATCTGGATCATCGCCCTGATCATCGTTCTCACTGACATCAAGAAGGACCCGTTCATGCGGCGCCATGGGTGGACGGGCCTGTTCTGGGCCATCGGCTGGGTGGTCGTGTTCTTCGCCTGGGTGATCGTGGCCAGCCTGCCGTTCCTCCACTGGTTGTTCCTGTTCTACCCGCTCCTGTGGCCCGTGTTTATCGTGTTGTCGATCTACTACGCGGTCCAGGCCTACAACGGGCGGGAGTTCACGATTCCGTTTGTGAGCGACTGGGCCCGGAAGTACACGACGTAAACACCGCCGTCCGGCCCGCGTGGCGTGACGCGCCGCCGGCGGGTGCATAGCGCCGACGCCGTGGCGCTAGAATATTCGACGCGCGCGACGATCTGGTTGTCGGTGTCGATCCAGAACCGGATGCTGGCGTACTCGATCTTGCGCGTGCCGTTTTGCCCGGCCGTGAGCGTGCCGGGTGGTCCCACGGGCGGGGTCACGTTCAACAGGGTGGAGCCGCGTGCGCCCCGGGGTCCCGAGGTGTGGCGATTCATTGACGCGGCGTAGCCGGGCGGGTACCGGACGCGCTCCCCATGGGTGATCCTGTTGTGAGGGCGTTGAACGTCCCGGCCAACTCCACCCGGAGCCGGCGCGCGCGGGCTGGCGGAACGCCTTCCGCCGATCAACCGGTCCGCGTCGCATCGAGGCGAATGCGATGACCATGAGCGCGATCCCCACCAGCCCAACCGGAACGCCGGGCCCGCGCTCTGGTCGGTGACGATCTAGGGAGGCTCTTCACAATCTGGCCACGAACCTCTCGGCGATGCCGGAGACGACCTTCTTCACCGTCAGGACGCTGCTGTTCACGCCGGGCGACCGGTCGGAGCGGTTCGCCAAAGCGCAATCGACCGGGGCGGACGGCCAGATCCTTGATCTCGAGGACGCCGTCGGTGGCGCCCAGAAGGACGCGGCGCGCGTCGTCGCGATCGAGTACTTCCGGGCCGTGCCGCGGGGCGACGGGTTCCTCCGCTGCCTGCGCATCAACAGCCTGCAGACGCCGGCCGGGTTCAAGGACGTCTCCGCTCTCGCCGACAGCGACGCCCGCCCGGACGCGATCCTCGTGCCCAAGTCGGAGCACCCGGCAGAGCTCCGCCTGCTCGCCCGCGTGCTCGCTCCCCGCCCGGTTCCGTTCATCGCGCTGATCGAGACCGCAGTGGGACTGCGTCACGCCGAGAACATCGCCCGGCAGCGCGGCGTGGTCGCGCTGGTGTTCGGCGGGGTGGACCTGGCCGCCGACCTCGGCGCGGAGCTGGCCTGGGAGCCGATGCTGGCGCACCGGGCGCACGTCGTGCGCGCGGCCGCGGGCGCCGGGATCGTCGCGTGGGACGTGCCGTATCTGCGCCTGCGGGACCCCGACGACGGCCCGCTGATCGAGGAAGCGCGGCGGAGCAAGGCGCTCGGGTACACGGGCAAGATGGCGGTGCACCCGAGGCAGGTCGCGCCGATCTTGAGCGTCTTCACCCCGTCGCCCGGCGAGGTGGCTCACGCGCGGCGCGTCGTGGAAGCCTATAAACGCGCCGCGGGCGGCGTGTGCGAGGTCGACGGTAAGATGATCGACGTGCCGGTGTACCGTTCCGCGAGGCGGGTCGTGGATCTCGCGTCCCGCTGAGGGCCGCGGGACGACGGCGGGGCGCGGGCACCCGATGGTCCCGGCGAAGAAGGGCTGTTGTCGGCGTTCCTAGTCTGCTCCGCGGAGGGGGCTCTCCGGTGCCGGTCATCGACGTGCACGATCATTTCTATCCGCCCTCGTACCTGGACGCGCTCGGAAAGGACCCCGGCAACGTCCGGGTGACGCACGACGAAGCGGGGAATCCGTTGCTCCACTACCCTGGCGACTACAATATCGCCGTGCGGGGCCACCGCGACATCGCCTACCGGGAGCAAATCCTGGCCGAGCACGGGGTCGATCGGCAGGTGTTGACCCTGACCACGCCCGGGACGCACGTCGAGCGACCCGCGCGGGCCGTGGCGCTGGCGAGGCTGGTGAACGACGCGTTCGCCGGGGTGGCGGCGGAGCGCGGTCGCCACTTCAGCGCCCTTGCGACGCTGCCGCTCAACGACCCGGCCGCGTCGGTCGCGGAGTTGGAGCGCTGTGTGACCCAGCTCGGGTTTCGCGGCGCGATG
>DASQGM010000135.1:0-5145 GCA_035632615.1 bacterium
AGGTAGCCGACGATCGGAATCTGGATCCTCGTCCCGTCGCCGGACCCCGGCGTGAGCACCGCGCCCTTGTCCACGTCACACCGGCCGAGATCCAGGATGTAGAGTCTCACCAGGCGCTCCCCCTTCTGTGACTGCCAACCCCTATCTGCGGCGCAACGCGGGGTCCAGCGCTTCGGTGATGCCGTCGCCCACGAAGTTGATCGCCAGGATGACCAGCACGATCGCCGTGCCCGGCGCCGTGCTCATCCACCAGGCCGCGTTGAGGTACTCCCGGCCGGTGTTGAGGTCGGCGCCCCACTCCGGCGTCGGCGGATGCACCCCGAACCCGAGGAAGTTCAACGTCGATCCGGCGATGATCGCCCAGCCGAGCGCGGTCGTGGACAGCACCGCGACCTGCGCCCAGACGTTGGGCAGGATGTGCCGGGCGAGGATGCGGGCGGACCGGCAGCCGATCGCCCGGGCGGACAGCACGTACTCCCGCTGCCGGATCGACAGCATCGTACCGCGCACGAGGCGCGTGAACACCGGGATCAGGGACACGCCGACCGCGATCATGACGTTCACGAGGCCGGTCCCGAGGATCGTCACCACCACGAGCGCCAGCAGAATCCCGGGGAACGCGAGCATGATGTCCATCGCCCGCATCACCACGCCGTCCACGGCACCCGCCGCGTAGCCGGCCACCGCGCCCAGGATCACGCCCGCGCCGGCGGCGATCCCGATCGCGATCACGGCGGCGACGCACGTCGGCCGCGCGCCGGCGATCACCCGGCTAAGCACGTCACGCCCAAACTGGTCGGTACCGAGCCAGTGCGCGGTTTCCGGCGGACGCAGGCGATCCGCGATCTTCACGCGCTCCGGATTGTACGGTGCGATCACCGGACCCAACACGGCCAGGACGAAGACGACGAGCAGGAGGACGCCGCCCGCGGCCGCGAGCCGGTGCCGAACGAACTGCCGGAGCAACCGCGACGGACGCCGACCGGCCCGGGGCGTGGGGAACGAGCGAGGGGTCGAGGGTGCGTGTGCGTCCATGGCGGATCAGCCGTAGTGGACCCGGGGGTCTAGGGCCGCGTACATGACGTCCACGAGCAAGTTCACGAGCACGTACACGAGCGCCACGACGAGCACGACGCCTTGAATGGTGGGAAAGTCCTTCGCCTGAATCGCGCGCACCGCGAGCGAGCCGATCCCCTGGCGCCCGAAGATCGTCTCGACGACCACGGCGCCGCTTAACAGGTTGCCCAACTGAAGCCCGAGGAGCGTCACCACGGGAATGAGGGCGTTCTTGAGGGCGTGGCGCAGCACCACGACGCGGGCGCGCAGGCCCTTGGCGTAGGCGGTCGAGACATACGGTTGCGCGAGCACCTCGATCAGGCTGGCGCGGCACAACCGCGTGATGATCGCGGAGAAGCCCCATCCGAGGCTCGCCGCCGGGAGGATAATCCCACGCACCCCACCCTCGCCGAGCGCGGGCAGCCACCCGAGGTGCACGGCGAACACGAGGATGAGCAGCACCGACAGCCAGAAGTTCGGCACGGCCACGCCCAGCACCGAGAACCCGGTGCCGAGCATGTCCACCCAGCCGTCGCGATAGACGGCACCGAGCACGCCCGCGCCGAGCCCGATCCCGGCGGCGATCACCATGGTGACGAGCGCGAGGGTCGCCGTGGCGGGGAACTGGATCGCGATCTCCTCCGCCACACGCCGCTGCGAGAGGAACGAGACGCCGAGGTCGCCGTGCAGCAATCGCCACACGAAATCCCCGTACTGGACGAGCAGCGGCCGGTCGAGCCCCAACGCCTGCCTGAGATGGACCACCTGCTCGGGCGTCGCGTTGGTCCCGAACAACATGATCTGGGCCGGGTCGCCGGGGATCAGGTGGAGGATCAAGAAGACAAGCGCGGTGATGCCGAACAGGATGGGCAGGCTCCCGATCAGCCTGCGACCGATGAACTGCCCCACCCGGCCCTACTCCCGACGCGACACTCCGGGCGGCCTATGCCCGCAGCGTCGCATCGTAGAAGATCGGGAACCCGTTGACGGTGAAGCGCAGGGCCTGCACCCGGTTGCTGGCCTCGAAGACCGCGCGCTGCTGGTAGATCGGGATCACCACCGCGGCCTCCATCGCCAGCTTCGCCGCCTGCCGGAAGAACGGGATACGCTTGGTCGGGTCGGCCGTGGCGTTTCCCTTCGACACGAGCGTGTCGACCTGCGGATCGCAATAGTGCATCCAGTTGAACCCGTGGGCAACCTGGTCGCAGGCGTAGAGGGCGCGCATGAGAAACGGATCCACGGAGTAGTAGAAGAAGTCGGCGAGGTTGTGGTCGCCCTTGTTGTACGTTTCCGCCACGGTCGGGAACGACTGCCCCGAGATGTCGGTCTGGATCCCCACGTCCTGCCATTGGGCCTGGAGCAACTGGGAGATCTGATCGAAGCCGAAGTTCGCGATGTTGATGAACTGAAGCCGCAACGGCTGGCCGTCCTTCTGGCGGATTCCTCCCGACCCCGCCTTCCACCCGGCCTCGTCGAGCAGGCTCTTGGCGCGGGTCGGGTTGTATTGATACATCTTGTCGAGCGAGGGATCGTAGGACAGCGTCCCGGGCAGGAAGATGTTGTGCGCCGGCTGGTAGATGCCCTTGTAGAGGGCCTCGATGATCGCCTCCTGATTGGTGGCGAACTCCAGCGCCTGCCGCACCTTGAGGTCATCCGTCGGCGGGCGCTTCGCGTTCACCATGATCGCGTACGGCATCCCGGTGACCGACGCGGTAAACACCGTGAAGTTCGGCGCGCGCTGCAGCACCGTCACGTCGGTCGAGGCAAGGTTCTCGGCGATGAGCACCTCACCGGTCCTGAGCGCGTTGAACCGCGTGGACGCGTCCGGGACGATGCGGTACGTGATCTCCGCGAGGTGGGGCGGTCCCTGATGGTGGGCGACGGCAGGCGCCCAGTTGTAGTCGGGGTTGGCCACGATCGTGACGTGACTACCCGGGACCCACTCCTGGAACTTGAACGGCCCGGTGCCCACGGGATGCTGGCTCACGCCCTGGTAGCCGTATTGCTTGAGCGCCGCCGGCGAGATCGGCGAGAGCCCGGCCGTGGCGACGTTGTTGAGGAACGCGCCGTTCGAGTCCTTGAAGACGATCGTCACCACGTCGTCGCCCTTGACCTCGGTGTGGGAGTACGGGCCGAGCGCGGTGATCGCCGAGCGCGACTTGGTCTCGGGGTTCACGATGTGCTCCAACGTATCCTTGACCGCCTGGGCCGTGAACGGCGTGCCGTCATGGAACTTGACGTCCTTCCGGAGATAGAAGGTGAACCGCTTGGCGTCGGGCGAGACCTCCCAACGAAGGGCGAGCCCCGGAAAGTAGTCCTGCCCCTGCCGCAACCCCGGGAGATGCCAGATCAACGGGTCGAACATGTTCGTGTTGATGTAGCCGCTCGAGATGAGACCGGACGTGCCGGGATCGAGCGACTCTGGGCTCTGCCACATCCCAAACACGACCCGGCCCTGGGAGGCAGTCGCGGCCCGTGCCGCCGGCGTCGTGCCGGAGGTCCGGACCAAGGGGCCGAGGAGCGCCGCGCTCCCGAACCCCGCGGCGCCGGCGAGCAAGCCTCTCCGGGTCAGCCGCACCCCGCCGGCCCGCTCTCCCGGGAGCAGCGCCTTCGCAGCGAGCGCACGCCTCACGCGCCGCATCTTCACCCCAACGTCCCTCCTCATCTCCCGCTTGGATTACACTCAGGTTCCACACCCCGCCCCGCAACTCCCGCTCCCGCCGGCACGCGGGCCGATGTGGAGGAAGCGGTCGAGCGCAAGTCTAATGAGGTCACGACCACGCACACGATTCCCGGAGCTGTCCGGGGCCAAGGGGGGGACGCTCCGGCGGTGGAACGGCTCGATCTGGCATTGCCCGCCCAGCCATCGAGCCTGCGGCTTGTGCGACAGGCCGTCGGGCAACTCGCGAGCCACTTCAAGTTGGGCGAGGACCGTGTGTTCGCGCTCAACGTGGCCGTGGGCGAGGCGGTCACCAACGTGATCGAGCATGCATACGGCGCGGCGTCCGGCACCGTCTACGTCCGCGCCCGTCGCGACGGCGCGACGCTGCGCGTGGAAGTCGAGGATCGGGGGACGTGGCGGCCGGAACGTCCGAGCAAGACGGGTGGGCGCGGACTCTCGGTGATCCGCGGGCTCGTGCACGACCTGGAGCTACGAACGGACGCGGGCGGCACGACGGTCCGGTTCAGCATTCCGCTCCAGGAAGCACCGGGCGCACGCGTCGAGGCACCGCCCAACATCACGGGAGCCCGCCGCGTCCAACGCCGAACGCCGCGCAGCCCACGGGGACGCGCGCTGTGAGATCCGGCCGGTGGGCGTTTGAGGGGGCGCCGAGTCAGGACCCCGCTGCACACGCTGGCCGATCGTCGCTCACTGATCGAACAGGTTGTTGAGTGACTCCGCGAGCGTCGGGTGCGCAAACGTGGCGTCCCGGAGTGCCGTGTACGGCAGCCGCCCCATCATCGCCAGCTCGACCATGGACATCAGCTCGCCGCCGGCCACGCCCAGGATCGCGCACCCAAGGATCTGGGCGGAGCCCTCGTCCACCACGACCTTCATCAGGCCGCGCGGCTCGTCCATCTCCAGCGCCCGCGCGACGGAGCTCATCGGCATCGTAAACGCGCGGACCATGCCGCCGCGCGCGCGCGCCTCGGCCTCGCTCAGACCGACCCGGCCCAGCTCGGGATCGATGAACACGGTGTACGGTACGACGCGATCCCGGGTCGTGGCGCCTCCGTGATGCAGAACGTTGGTCTGGAGAATCCGGAAGTCGTCGTAGGAGATGTGGGTAAACGCCGGGCCGCCCTTCACGTCACCGAGCGCGTAGACGCCCGGGACGGATGTCTCGAGACGCTCGTTCACCCGGACGAACCCGCGGGCGTCCGTCTCGACCCCGGCCGCGCCCAGGTTGAGGCGGTCGGTGTTCGGTACCCGCCCCGTCGCGACGAGCAGGTGTGAGCCGGTGAGCGTGCGGGCCGCACGTTGGCCGGCGACCCGCACGCTCAGGCGCACCGCGCCGCTCGGTCCGGGGGCGACGCGTAGCGTCTCGGCCCGGAGGAGCACTTTGATCCCGTCCTGGCGAAGAATCT
>DASQGM010000136.1:0-3326 GCA_035632615.1 bacterium
GGGGGGGGGGTCGGGGATCGGCCGCGGCATCGCGACGGCGTTTGTCCGCGAGGGCGCGCGCGTCGCAGCCGTGGATATCAACGCCGAGACGGTGGCAGAGACGGTGGCCGCTCTCGCCGGGGGACCGGGGACGGCGTTCGCCGTCGCCGGCGACGTCGGCTCCGCGCAGGGCGTCGAGCGCATCATGGCGGAAGCCGTCCGCCGCCTGGACCGGATCGAGGTGCTGGTCAACGACGCCGGCGTGTACCCGAACTGCCCGGTCATCGAGATGCCCGAGGATCAGTGGGACCGTGTGATCGACACGAACCTCAAGGGCACGTTTCTGATGTGCCGCGCGGTCGCGCGCCGCATGGTGGAGCAGCGCATCGCCGGCTCCATCGTCAACATCGCCTCCGGCGCATACAAGTCGGCGCGCCGCGGCGCGTCCCACTACTGCGCCAGCAAGGCCGGCATCGTTATGTTCAGCAAAGTGCTGGCCCAGGAGCTCGCGGAACACCAGATTCACGTGAACGTGGTGTCCCCCGGCCTCATCGACGTCGGCCGGCGGGGCGACGTCAACCCCAACTACAAGGAGACGCTGTTGCGGAACATTCCGTGGGGGCGGATGGGCGAGCCCCTGGAGATCGCGGAGGCGGTGCTGTTTATGTCGTCCCCCGGTGCGTCGTACGTCACCGGCACGGTGCTTGACGTGGACGGCGGTTCCAGCGCCGGGCGGTTCTTCCTTCCCTACAGCCGCGGATGATGATGGACGACGCGAGCCGCGGCGAACCGCGGCGGGTGCGGTCGACCCCGGCGGCCGGCATGTCAGGCCGGGTGTTCGATCCCGCGGCGTTTCTCCCCCGGGCGTGGTATGAGGCGCTGATCGATCTCCGGCTCCGTCACCCCGACGCCGCGCTGACCGAGGCGGAAGCGCGCACGCGCCGGGCGGTGCCGGCTCCTACCGGCCGGCTCCTGGTCCTCGCGGCCGACCACCCTGCGCGCATGGTCACGCGGGCCGGCGCCGATCCGGTGGCGATGGGCGATCGGTGGATGCTGCTGAGCCGCGTCCTGCGCGTGTTGACGGCGCCGGGCGTGGACGGGCTGATGGCGACCCCGGACATCGCCGAGGAAGTCCTGCTCCTGAGCCACTTGGCCCGGCGGCGGTCCGGACGTGGCTGGCTCGACGACAAACTGATCCTCGGCTGCATGAACCGCGGCGGGTTGTCCGGGACGGTGTTCGAGATCGACGATCGCATGACCGCGTTCACGGTTGAAGGCATGGTGCGCCTGCGTTGCGACGGCGCCAAGCTCATGGTGCGGATCGATCCTCAAGATGCGGTGACCCCGGTGACCCTCGAGACGTGTGCGCACGCGATCGACGCGTGCCATGCGGCGGGGCTCAGCGTTTTTTTGGAAGCGTTCCTCGTGGACCGCACGCCCGCGGGCCCGCGCCCGCGCACCGACGCGGAGAGCCTGATCCGCGCCACGGGGGTGGCGGCGGGCCTCGGTACCTCGACCGCGCACACCTGGCTCAAGCTCCCGTACGGGGCGGGCTACGACCGCGTCGCCGCCGCGACGACGCTGCCGATCTTGATGTTGGGCGGCGAGGTGCGGGACGATCCCACGCTGGTCCTGGACGAGTTCGCCGCCGGGATGGCGGCCGGCCCAGCCGTCCGCGGGGCGATGGTCGGCCGGAACATTTCGTTCGCGCCGGACGAAGATCCGCGCGCGCTGGCCGTGGCGACGGCCGCGGTGGTGCACCGCGGCGCGTCCGGCGCCGAGGCCCGGGAGTTGATCGCGGGCGAGCGCGGGCGTGAGTTCGACGGCGTCACCCGGCTCGGCGACGCACCGGCGGTCTGATCGGTCGGGCCCGGCGGCGATGGCCGCGGTCCGCATGGACGGTTGACACGCCGGAGACGACTTCGCGTCCACCACGTGGTAGGGAGGGGGTCCCGTGATTCGGGTCGGCGTGATGGTCGAGGGTCAGGAAGGACTGACATGGGACCGCTGGCGGCGGATCGCGGAGACCGCGGAGGCGGCGGGGTTCGAGTCGCTCTGGCGCTCCGACCATTTGTTCTCGCTGTTTGGCGTGGAGACGAGGCCAGGGCTGGATACCTGGACGTCGCTCGCCGCGCTGGCGACGATGACGCGTCGCCTCCGGTTCGGTCCGCTCGTTTCACCGATCACGTTCTACCATCCCGCCGTCCTCGCGCGCCACGCGGCCGCGGTCGACGTGCTCTCGGGCGGACGGCTGGAGCTCGGCATCGGCGCCGGGTGGCACGACCGCGAGCACGAAGCGTTCGGCGTCCCGTATCCGCGCGTTGGAGAGCGGATCCGGCGTTTGGACGAAGCCGCGTACGTGATCCGCGCGCTGTGGGGAGAGGGGCCGGCACGGTTCGACGGGCGCTATTACCGGCTGGACGGCGCGGTGGGGTGGCCGAAGCCGACACAGCGCCCCGCGCCGCCGCTGGTGATCGGCGGCAAGGGTCCGCGGCTGCTCGCGGTTGTCGCGAAGCACGCCGATGAGTGGAACTGCGGCGGGGCGCAACCCCCGGAGGCCGTCCGCGCGCGCCGGGCAACCCTCGAGGCCGCGTGCCGCGCGGTGGGGCGAGATCCGGCCGCGATCCGCTACTCGTGGATGGGGGCGTTCATGATCGGCGAATCCCGCGCGGCCCTGGAGACGCGGGCGCGCAAGATTCAAGAGTACGTGACCACCCGCGCGTCGGAATCGCCCAGCCAACTTCCGGAGACGCTCCGGTCCACGGGGTGGCTCGTGGGGACGCCTGGGGAGATCGTCGAGCAGATTGCCGCGCTGGCCGCCGAGGGGATCGAGCGCGTGATGTTGCAATTCTTCGATCAGGAGGACTTGGACGCGCTGCGCCTGCTCGGCGAACAGGTGATCCCGCGCCTTCGGGACGTCACGCCCTCACGGCCGCGGCTGCCGTAGCCCGGGCGCGCCGGTCGGCGGTCCTGCGGCGGGGCCGGGGTGTCCCGTTGACAGGCGCGGCCGTGGCCGACTACAATCACGCAGGAGTACCGGCACGGGGAGGTACCCAAGCGGCCAAAGGGGGCTGACTGTAGATCAGCTGGCGGAATGCCTTCGGAGGTTCGAATCCTTCCCTCCCCACCAACCCCAGCGATAGACGATGGAACGCCCGGCACAACCGGGCGTTTCAGCTGGTGGACGCGCAGCCGCAGGACCCAGGCGATCGGTGAATCTCGTTCAGGGGCAGGTCGATCGGGCTTTCTCCAGCTGGCCCGTCAGCGCGACGACCTGGTCGTACTTGGGGTACGCGCGAACACCCTCGGCGAGCGTCGGCTGCGCCTCGGTCAGACGGCAGGCGGCG
>DASQGM010000137.1:0-4997 GCA_035632615.1 bacterium
GCCTTCATCGGCTGGCTGGGCGCGACGGTCATCCTCGGCGCGTTGTTCCTGTTTGGGCAGGGGCAGGAGTGGGTGGGGCTGATCCGCGACAACGTCACCGTGGCCCGGGACCTGTTTGGCGCGACGTTCTTCACCCTGACGGGATTCCACGGTCTGCACGTGTTCCTGGGGTTGCTGCTCCTCGGGATGTTGTTCGTCCTGGCGCTGCTCGGCCAGTTTCGGGGGCCGACGTCGGTGGGCGTCGAGGTGGTCTCGCTGTACTGGCATTTCGTCGACGCCGTGTGGATCGTGCTCTACACCCTGATCTACGTCTGGGCGTTCGTCAAATGACGCTCTGGCGCGCGCTCGCGGCGACGTGGTCGTGGGAGCCGTCGGTCGTGGCGGGGTGTGCCGTGCTCGCCGGCGCCTACCTGGGCCTGGCCGGCCGGGCCGCTCCGCGCCGGGCGGTGTTCTTCCTCGCCGGCGTCGCCGCCCTGCTGCTGGCGCTCGACTCCCCGCTCGACGGGCTCGGGGACCGGTATCTCTTCAGCGCCCACATGCTGCAACACATGCTGCTCGTGCTGCTCGTGCCGCCCCTGCTGCTGCTGGGGATCCCGCCGGACTGGGCGCGCGCCGCGCTGCGGGTGCCGGCGCTCCGACGCGCCGAGCGCGGCCTCGGTCATCCGGTGGCGGCGTGGGTGCTCGGCATCGGCACGATGTGCGCGTGGCACGTGCCCGTCCTGTACAACGCCGCGCTCGCGCACGGGTTCGTGCACGTCGCGCAACACCTCAGCTTCCTCGTGACCAGCGTGATCTTCTGGTGGCCGGTGTGCGCCCCGCTCCCGGAGGCGCGAATGCCCGCGCTCGGCGCCGTGGGGTACCTCCTGGCCGCCGCGCTGGCGTCGAGCGGCCTGGGGATCATCCTGACGTTTTCGCCGCCCGGGCTCTACCCGGCGTACCTGCACCCCGCGGACCCGCTGGGGCTGCTGCCGACGATCCGCGGCACGTGGGGACTGTCCCCCGCGGCCGACCAGCAGATCGGCGGGCTGCTCATGTGGGTGCCGGGCGGGCTCGCGTACCTGTGCGCGATTCTGGGTACGCTCGGGCGCTGGTACCGCGAGCCGGACGCGGGGCCGTCCGGCGCCGTCGACCGCACGACCGCGCCGGGCCCCGGGCGCAACGGAGCGCCGCGTGTCGCCTGAGCGACGCCGGGGAGGGGACCCGCGCGGCACAGGGGCCGTCACGGGGATCCCCGCCGACCGGGACGGATGGAACGTGCCCCAGCCGGAGCATCTGCCCCGGCGGACGCCGTGGCCGATCGCCGCGGCGCTCGGCACCGTGTTCATCTTCTGGGGGGTGGTGACCTCGTACCTGGTGTTCGCCGTCGGCGTCGGGCTCCTCTCGCTGGCGGTCGTCGGCTGGATCCGGGAGATCCGGCGCGAGGGGGCGCCCCATGACTGACGACGCGACCGGCGCGGCGCGGCCCGACGGGCCCGAGGAGGTGCGGCGGCGCGAGTTCTTCTCGCGGTTGAGCATCGTGCTCAGCGCGTGGGCGGCGGCGATCATCGCGATCCCCTTTGTGGGATTCCTGGTCGCGCCCCTGTTCGAGCGGACGGCCCAGGTGTGGCGTCCGGTCGGTCCGGTGGATCGGTTCGCCGTCGGCACGACGTCCGAGGTGACGTTTGCCGACTCGTCACCGCTGCCGTGGGCGGGCGTCGTCGCCAGGACCGCGGCCTGGCTGCGCCGGGACGGTGAAGATCGGTTCATCGCATTCTCCGTGAACTGCACCCACCTCGGCTGTCCCGTGCGGTGGCTGCCCGACGCCAACCTGTTCATGTGCCCGTGTCACGGCGGCGTCTACTACAACGACGGCACCGTGGCCGCCGGCCCGCCGCCGAAGCCGTTGCCGCAGTATCCGGTGCGCGTCCGCGGCGGGCAGGTCGAGATCCTCACCAGTCCGCTGCCGATCACGACCACGGTGAAGTAGGGCCGTCGATGGGATTCGCGAGGCGCGCGTGGGAGGCGATCGACGACCGCACCGGGCTCTCGAAGGTGATGGGCCCGGTGCTCCGGCACCCCGTGCCGTCGTCCGCGCGCTGGTACTACGTGTTCGGGAGCGCCACCCTGTTCGCGTTCCTCGTGCAGGTCGTGACCGGGATCGCGCTCGCGCTCGCGTACATCCCGTCCACGTCGGACGCGTACCAGACGCTGCAGTTCATCACGCACCAGGCCCCGTTCGGCGGCGTGCTCCGCGGGATCCACTACTGGGGCGCGTCGGCGATGGTCTTCCTGATCGGCCTCCACATGGCCCGCACGTTCCTGATGGGCGCGTACAAGTATCCTCGGGAAGCCAACTGGCTCACCGGGGTGGTGTTGTTCATGGTGACGATCGTCATCGCGTTCACGGGTCAGCTGCTGCGCTGGGACCAGACGGCGGTTTGGACGGTGGCGGTGGTTGCGGAACAGGTCGGGCGGATCCCGTTCGTCGGCGAGGCGATCGCGCACTTCGTCCTCGCGGGCGATACGTGGGGCGGGCAGACGCTCAGCCGCTTCTTTGCGTTCCACGTCTTCTTCATCCCCGCCGTCATCTTCGTGTTCATCGGCGTGCACCTCTGGCTCGTCCTGCATCACGGCATCTCGGAGCCGCCGACGCCGGGCCGCCCGGTCAATCCAACGACCTACCGGGCGTGGTACCATGCGATGCTCGACCGGGAGGGACGGCCGTTCTGGCCGGACGCGGCGTGGCGCGACATCGTCTTCGGGGTATGCATGGTCACGGCGGTGGTGCTCGCCGCGGTGGTGTTCGGCGCGCCCGAGTTGGACAGGCCGCCCGACCCGACGGTGCTCCGGGCCGACCCCCGGCCCGATTGGTACCTGCTCTGGTACTTCGGCGCGCTCGCGCTGATCCCGCCCGATCTCGAGAACTACTTCATGATCCTCGGCCCCCTGGTCGCGGGCGCGGTGCTGTTGCTGATCCCGTTCGTCTCCAACCGCGGGGAACGGAGCCCCGCCCGGCGGCCGTGGGCGGTCGGCAGCGTACTCGTGGTGTGCCTGATGATCGCGACGCTCTGGATCGCCGGCGCCAAGGCGCCGTGGTCACCGGCGTTTGACGCCGCGCCGCTCGCGTCTCGGGTCGTGGGCACGTCCACGGGACCGGTGGCGGTCGGGGCACGGCTGTTTCACGACAAGGGGTGCGAGGCCTGCCACGCGATCGCGGGGCAGGGCGGGCAGCGGGGCCCCGACCTCACCTACGTGGCCGACCGCCTCACATCCGCGCAGATGACGTGGCGGATCCTCAACGGGGGCACAAACATGCCGGCGTTTGCAAACAACATCACACCGCAGGAGCTCGACGACGTCATCGCGTTTCTGAGATCCCGGACGCGACGCTAAGGGACGTGCGACCCGTCGTCGACCGGTTCAGTTGGGCAGCGCCGTCAGGGTCAGGCGGTGATCCGGCCGAGCGCGACGTCGTCGACGACGTAGGTGAAGTGGTCCGCCTGCACGCCGATGACGCCGTCCACGGCCCTGATCCACGTCACGGCCAGGTCGCGATCGCTGCGCCGCCCGATCTGTCCGGCCACCGCGACGACGCCGTCCGTGCAGGTGATCGTGAGCCCGGACGGATCGATGCCCGCGTCCTGCGCCAGGGACCGGCGGACCTCGTTGACGATCTCTTCGTCGTCCCGCAGGAACACGGTGAGCACGTCCGCGCGGCTCACGATGCCGACGACGCGGCCCTCGCGGACGATCGGAATGCGGTTGACGCCGTGCGCGAGCATGAGGTGCACGAGCTCCCGCACATGCGTGTCCTCGGTGGCGGTCAGCACGTTCTCCGTCATCAGCGCCCCCGCCGTGGTCCCCGTCAGCTTCTGATACTGGTCCACGCGCCGCTCGAGCCACAGGGACCGGCCGTGCCACGGCACGATCGGCGGGGACGGCTGCGGCCGTTCCTCCTTGCGGAGGACGTCCGCCTCGGTGACGATGCCCAGGAGCCGTCCCTGTTCGTCGGCGACCGGCAGCCCGCTGATGCCGAAGCGGACCATGAGCGTCACGACCTCCCGCACCGGCGTGTCCGGCGAGACGGTGACGGCCGGCGCGGACATGATCTCACGTGCCGTGAGGTTTCTCATCGAACGCCCTCCTCCCGTGCCCGGCCATCAGGGGCCGGACGCCCGCGCGACCCCGACGACGGGCGATCAGGCTCCTCTACAGCCTCAGTATGGACCACCGCGACCGGCCGGCGCCATCGGTCACGGAACCGACCTTGCGGTCCCCTGCCGATCGGGTCCGTCCGCGGCTGCCGACGCATGGGGAGAATCGATCCTCGACCGGATCGTGAATCCCTGCGGGCCGTGGTACGCTGACCGTGGTCCAGCGGTCGCCGGACGCGAGCCCACGGGAGACGTGGCGGGCAGGTGGTCGTGCCGAGGGATGCCGGTGAGGCGTACAACGCGGCGTCCACCGAGCCGCCGGACGCCGGACGCGCCCGGAAGGCGCAACCGAGGGAGGGGAGACTCATGAAGTTGCTCGTCGCCACCGACGGATCGCCGCACGCGACCCGCGCCGCCGCGCTCGCCGCGCGTCTTGCCCGCGAGCTGACCAAGACCGAGGTGTTCCTGGTGACGGTCGGGCACATCCCCGCGTTCGCGATGGGCGGTCCGGGTCCCGACGCGATGGTCGATCTTGAGATCGTGGAGCAGGGGCTCGAGCAGGCCGGCCACGCCGTGCTCGACGCGGCGAAGCGTCAGTTCGACGACATCGGCGTTCCGGTGACCGCCGCGTACCGGATGGGCGACCCCTCGTTGGAGATCGTCAAAGCCGCCCAGGAGGCCGGGGCGGACATGATCATTCTGGGGAGCCGCGGACTCGGCCAGATCGGCGGCCTCATCCTCGGCAGCGTGAGCGAGCGCGTGTTGCACGCGGCGCACATTCCCGTCCTTGTGGTCCGGTAGCGGGCCGGCGCTCCGGTGTCGTGCTTCGTTGGCGTCGCATGCGCCGACCGGGAGTCGTGCGAA
>DASQGM010000138.1:0-2406 GCA_035632615.1 bacterium
GAGGCCGACGACGACCTCTTCCCCCACGGTCCCCGACACGACGATGAGCGGGATGTCGCGACCGCGCTCCCGCAGCAGTTCCAGGGCGCGCGCCGCGCCGAACTCGGGCAACGACAGTTCCGAGAGCACGACGTCCGGCGACGCCGCCACCGACTCCAGGTACTCCGGCTCCCCGTCGACGCGCTCCCACTCCG
This sequence comes from bacterium, assembly GCA_035632615.1. Lineage (GTDB taxonomy): Bacteria > Sysuimicrobiota > Sysuimicrobiia > Sysuimicrobiales > Segetimicrobiaceae > JAJPIA01. Next base: position 195 of record DASQGM010000138.1, read on the forward strand.
GAGCGAATCCGGCCCGGGAGAGCGCGCGGATCACCAGTTCGGCCTGGGATGCCTGGTCCTCGACCACCAGCACTCGGAGCGGTTCGCGAGCCGGCGAGGCGACTTCGGGGGCAGACCGGCCCGCGGTCATGGCACGGACCCGCAACGCCCGCGGGCATCACGCGGACCGGTTGAGAAACCGGCTCGATTGGACAGCGTTTCCATGGCGTTCACCGACCGGATGCGGCAAGGCCGTCAATCGTTACATTCAAATGCCCGAAATGGGACAAGACTAGACGTTGTATGACACTATAGTTCTTCCGAAGCGCCGCTATACCGGTCGTCGACCGGCCTCCGCGAGCGAGCGACATTCGGGCGCTGCGCGACGGCAACGCGACGATTCCCGAGCACGACCGCACGATCGACTATCGACCGGTGGCGTTCCGGGGTCGCGGCGGGCCAGGGTCCCGCCGTCGCGGACGGAACCCCGGACCGGCAGCCGACGCGCTCGGTGCGCTCCGAGGCTTTCGCTGTTTCGAAGCGCGCCCGGCGGGTCCCCCAGATAGATAACCGAAGTCGTTCTTCGAGCGGCTCGCGGCGGTCGGCGTCTCGCGTGGGGCGATGCACGATCATTGAGGCAGTGGGAGCCATCTTTCTCGAAAGTCCTGCCGTCGCGCGTGGCGCGCGAAGCGCTCAAGGATCGAGGACCGACACCTGTCACGCCTCGTCGGGTCAACCGCAAACGCCTGATTCAGCACGACGAGCACCGACGCCGGACCCGCTGGCGGATCGGCGCGATGCTCTGCCGCCTTACGGACGCCCGGCGCCTTGCAACACGCTCGAACAAGCTCGCGGCCGACGTCGTGTCAACCGTAGCCCTTGCCGCGCCGGGCGTCTCCTGGCGACGATTCAGTCTCGATCCTAGTCCGCGTACTTCTCCCTGAGCCGCTTCGACAGCCGCAACATCAGCTGCGAGCGCTCGAACTGTCCGACCCACTCGGCGGTGACCGCAGACAGCAGTTCCGCGCCCGGAGGCACGATCCCGGTCGGGCACGCCGGTCCCAACCGGTCGGCCGCCATCTGGCGGTACGTCGCGAGCGTTCGGTCGCCGTACCTGGCGCACTCCTGGTCGTCCTCGCTGAGGAAGATCACCGCGGGGACCCGGTGCCCCGCGTTCATCGCCAGGGCCTGCTGGGCTTCAGGATGGGCGTCGCGGTCCACGAACCGCACCTGGATGCGCGGGTTCTGCTCGCCGATGCGGGCCATGATCGGGCATTGGTTCACGCAGTCGCCGCACCAGGCGCCGGTCACGCACAGCACGTGCATCTCCCGCACGAACCCGGCGAGCAGCTCCCGCTGCGCCGGCGTGAGCGTCACCTTGTCGTACACGGCCTGCCAGCGCGCCTGCTGTTCCGGCGTGGCGTGATGCTGCAGGAAGTCCTTGTAGCCGAACGCTTCCGCGAATCCCCGTCCCCAGTCCATCCCTCGCCTCCTCAGCGTCGTGCCCGGTGTGCGACGACGTCACCCTGTCTTGAGGCTGAACGCGCCCGCGGACCGGCGTGATTCCCGGCGCGACCGGGCGCACGGCGCCGGACCGGCCGCCGAGGATCGCCTTCGCCGCGGCGCGAATACGACGGCATGAAGATCGCATCGATCACGTGCACGCCGCTCACCGCCCGGGCGCCGCGCCCGGTCGAGTTCTCGATCGGCACCTTTCCCACATTCTACGCGGTCCTCGTCCGCGTGACGACGGACGACGGGCGCGTCGGCATCGGCGAGTGCATCGCGCGGCGCGCGCCGGAGGTCGTCACGGCCGTCGTGGACCGGCTGCTCGCCCCGCTCGTGATCGGGCGGGACCCGTGGGACGTGGAGGGGCTCTGGGACGAGATGTTGGCGCTGCTGCGCCGGTGGGGGCATTCCCGCGGGTTCGTCGTCGAGGGGATGAGCGGCATCGACATCGCGCTGTGGGACATCCTCGCGCGCTCGGTCGGGCAACCGCTGTACAAGTTCCTCGCCGGCGCGGGCCGGGCGCGCGTGGCATGCTACGTCTCCAAGGTCTACTTCGACGAGATCGCCCGGATGGCCGCGGAAGCCCGAGCGCAGGTGGCGGGCGGTTTTCGCGCGATCAAGGTGCAGATCGGCTGGCCGGCGTCGCGCGGCGGGGATCGGGCGGACGTGCGCACCGTGCGCGCGATCCGCGACGCGGTCGGTCCCGACGTCGACCTGATGCTGG
>DASQGM010000139.1:0-19487 GCA_035632615.1 bacterium
CCGTGACGTTGTCGCGCCGAGATTGAGCCTGGGCCACAGCAATCCCATCGGTAGCAGCAAGACTCCCAATAAGGCACTCGGCGAATGTGCCGACAGCCCGAGACGCGGCACCGTGAAGTATGGAATCGCAAAACCCTCGAAGGACGTGAACAATAAGAGGGCGACGCCGACCTGGAGAAGGCGATGGCCCTGACGTGACAATCTGGCGGGAGTGTTCATGTCATGGCCCTCCCGATTCTGTCTCGCCAGGGCGGACTCCCACGACGATCTGAATACACCGCGGGCTTGAGCGTGACATGCAAATCCGGGTCGTCGAGCAACCGTTGAACCGTCGTTGAACGAATCCGGCAAGGGGTCCCGCTTCACGCCCTTCGAACGATCGCACTCTGGTCATCGGTGCTGGCCCTTTCGGCGGAGAAAATGACCTTTCTGTATTATTTCGACATGCAGTATGATTAATTGTCAAGAGAGGGAAGAGAGATGTCTCCTCGTGCTTACAGCATGGAGAAACGTGGTGCCGCTGCGGCGGAAACACGCCTCCGCATTCTCGAGGCCGCCCGCCGTGTTCTTGCCGAGGCAGTGGACCCCGGACTCGGTATGGATGCGATCGCCCGCCGCGCCGGCCTCTCCCGGCTCACAGTCTATTACCATTTCCACTCGCGCCCTGGCCTGCTAGAGGCCTTGTATGATTACCTCGCAATGAGAGGCAACATGCACCGCGCGACGGAGGCACTCCGGGAGCGCGACCCATCGACCGCCCTCGCCGGGCTCGTCCGCGCGCTGGTAGATTTCTGGGCATCAGATCCCGGTGTCATCCGGCGGCTCCACGCGATGGCGGCGCTCGATGCGGAGATTGCCACGGGCCTTCAGGCCCGTGAAGCGCGCCGCCGACGCGTGGCTCGCGAAATTCTCCAACGCATGGCGGCGGTTAAGAAGCGAAAGCTGGGGCCGGGGGGACACCGGCTGGCCGCGGATGTGCTCTGCGCTCTGGCAAGCTTCGAGACGTATGACGCCCTGGCCAAGGCACGGCATGGCCGGGAAGAAATCATCGAGATGATCACTCGCCTCGCACGATATGTTTTGGCTAAGGGAAGTTAGGAATCGAGTATTTGCTAATGTACGCGACGCTTCCCCGATCTCAAATCAAATTGGTCCGGAAGACCTTTCGTAGGAGCAGCGGCTCTCTTGACGCCCTTGCCGTAGCGCTCTTGCTTTCTCGGAACTTTGGCAATGCTGCACTACCAGCTGTGTTGCGCTCCTGGCGTCCCGGCGCCAGAGCTGCACGGCGAGCGACCGATGTGCCGCGGCGGCGATCGGTGCGGGTGACACGAGATCGCCACGCCGGAAGCGGGGCGCGGGATCGACCGCGGGGTGCTGCGACGCAATGACGGATTCGGCGGCGTGCAACTGCGAATCGCGACCGGCCTCCACGTCGTCACCGGTCAGCCGCACCGGAATATCTGGCGCGATCCCGCGGCCCTCGACGACCTCATCCCGCGGCCCCTGGATGCGTTCCACGGTCACGGACATGCCGCCGTACCCGAGCTTGATCGTGACGGACCCTCCGAGTGCGCCGGCCGTCCGTTCGCCGACGATCGTCGCGCGTCGAGCGTCTCTGAGCCCGCCGGTCAAGATCTCCGCAGCGGATGCGGTACCGCCGTCAGTCAGCACGACGATCGGCACGTTCGTCGCGCCTCCGAGTCCAGTCGCGCGCATCGCCTCACCTTCGGTGCCGTGACCGTGGACGCGGCCGATCACGGTGCCGGCAGGGACAAACAGTCCGGCGACCGACTGGACTTCGGTGACGATCCCGCCGGGGTTTCCGCGAAGGTCGATGACGAGTCCGGGGATCGGCCCGAGAGACTGCAACGCTCGCCCGGTGATGGTCGCGGAGTCGGCTGTAAACGCCGCGATCCGCAGGTACCCGATGCCGGACCCAAGCACGGACGCCCACGCCGGCTCGATCCGGACCGGCCCCCGCGTCGGGCTCGCGGTCAGCGTCTCCCCGGCACGTCGAAGGAGCAGGGTGACACTCGATCCGGCCGGTCCGCGGATCAGCTGCGCGGCGGTGCCGAGATCGGCGTCGCCGATCTCGTGACCGTCGACGGACTGGATGACGTCGAATCGCCGGATCCCGCTCGTCTCGGCAGGAGACCCCGGATACACCTCCGTCACCATGACCCACTTCGTGCCGGCGCGGTCGGTGACTTGCCCGACGGTGATGCCGATGCCGGTAAACGAGGTCTCGTGGCGCATCTCGGCTTCGATCTCCTTGAGGGTTTCGGGGGTGTAGTAGCTCGTATGGCTGTCGTGGAGGGACGCGAGCATCGCGGCCGTTGCGGCTTCGGCCAGGTCGATCCCCGCCGCCTGGCTGCGGTCGGCGACGATCGCGAACTCGCGCTGGAACCATGTTCTGGCGATGCCCTCCGAGGTCCCCGTCGGGATGTCCGGGACCACGCTGGTGGACAGGTGGGTGTCGGCGCGAAGTTCGGCCAGCGCCGCGTTCAAGAGCGGGACCGGCCGTACGGGGTCGACGTACTCTTCCTCGAGGACGTTGAGCGCTTCGAGCGTGAGCGCGGCAGCGTCCGCGGTCTGGGCGAAGATGACGCGCGGGGCGCCCGCGACGATGAAGACGACGGCGAGCGCGACCACGCCAAGCGTTCGGAACGCTCGTGCGTACGTCACCACGGCACCTCGCTGGAAGACCCGCGTTGCTGCTCTACCGACGAGGTGTGCCCCTGTCGTGCGAATCCTAGACGGTGTCACCTGCGGGGTGGCCGGCGCCGCGCGGGGCGGGCCCTGATGCGGGGACGGCGCTACCGGTGTCCCCGCATCCCCGGTCGGTCCGGGTCTCCGTCGCCCACCGTCGACGGCGGCCGGACGCGCGCATCTTCTGACACCGGCGGCGCGTGCGGAATCGCGCACACCCGCGGGTCGGGAATGATGCGGCGACGCGCCGCCAGGTAGTCGTACAGACGGTCACCCTGCCCCGTCCATTTGGCGAGGGCGAGCACCGGACGCAGCGGCCACAGCGGCGGCAGCAACCGCGCAAGCACTTGAACGGCACGGTACCCGCCGTGCGCCCGGCCCGTCGCGACCTCGACCACGTACATGCTCGCCTGCAGATCGGCGGGCGTGAGCCCGGCGTCACGGTATCGCTCGTCGTCGCGAAACGAGAGCACCAAGAACCGGTGGCGTCGGTCCAGTCTCGCGAGCACGCGCGCCGCCGCCCGACACTGGGCGCACCACCCGTCGATGAACACGAGGGCGCGTGGCGCGGTCACGGCGGTGCCTCGCGACGACTACGTCTTCTTGCTCGCGTCCCGCACGGCCGCGGCGATGCGCTCAGGGGTCAGCGGCATGTCGACGTGGCGGACACCAAGGGGGCTCAGGGCGTCGACCACCGCGTTGACCACCGCGGGCGTGGAACCGATCGTGGCGGCCTCTCCCACGCCCTTCGCGCCGAGAGGGTTCCGCGGGGTCGGGGTGACCGACACCCCGCGCTCCATGCGCGGGATGAGCTCCGCCTTGGGGACGCCGTACTCGGCGAGCGTGCTGGTGAGCAGCTGGCCGTTCTCATCGTAGACGACCGCTTCGAGCAGCGCCTGGGCGGCGCCCTGCACGATGCCGCCGTGGACCTGGCCGTCGACGAGCAAGGGGTTGATGACGCGGCCGCAGTCGTCCACCGCGACGTAGCGGGTGATCCTGGGCGCATAGGTCTCGGGATCGATCTCCACGACGCAGACGTGCGTCCCGAATGGAAACGTCGTCCCCTCCGACTTGAAGCGCTTGGTGGCCTCGAGCCCGGGATCCTGTCCGTCGGGGACGTGCCTTCCGTCGTACGCCGCCTGGGCGACCTGCGCGATCGTCACGGTGCGGGCCGGCGCGCCGCGCACGGCGACCGCCGCATCTTGCAGCACGAGGTCAGCCGCGGCCGCCTCGAGCATGTTCGCGGCGACCGCGAGGATCTGCCCGCGGACGTCGAGCGCCGCCAGGTGCACCGCGGAACCGCCGAGCGCCATGCTGCGGCTGCCGCTCGTCCCGCCCCCGTGCTGGACCAGCAGCGTGTCGCCGTGGACGACCGTGATCTGGTCGATCGGGATGCTCAGAGCGTCGGAGACGATCTGCGCGAAACCGGTCGCATCGCCCTGGCCGTGCGGCGACGTGCCCGTCACGACGGTCGCCGTGCCGTCCTTGTTGACGCGGACCGTGCCGAGCTCCCACGGGCCGAAGCCGCAGATCTCAACGTAGCTGGCGACCCCGATACCGAGCAGCCGTCCCGCGCGGCGGGCGGCGTCCTGCTCGCGGCGAAGGCGCGGGTAGTCCACGATACGCAGCGCTTCGTCAAGCGGCTTCGCGTACTCCCCGCTGTCGTACTGCGCGCCGCTCGCCGTCGTGTACGGAAACTTGGACGGGGCGATGAAGTTGCGGCGCCGCACCTCGGCCGGGTCGACGCCGGCCGCGTCGGCGACCAGGTCCATGACGCGCTCCAGGTAGTAGCTCGCCTCGGGACGGCCCGCGCCGCGGTACGCGCCCGTGGGGCACGTGTTGGTGTAGAGTCCGAGCAGCTCGCATCTGATCGCCGGAATCTCATACGGGCCCTGAATCATCAGCGGCGTGAGCGTGGGGATGACCGCCGTCAGGTACAGGCACCCCGCGCCCAGGTCGCCGAGCACGCGGCCCCGCAACCCGCGGATGCGGCCGTCTCGCTCGGCCGCGACCTCGACCTCGAACATCTGCGCCCGCCCGTGAGTCGTGGTTAAGAGGTTCTCCCGGCGGGTCTCGATCCATTTGACCGGTCGCCCGAGCCGCCGCGCGAGCTCGGCTACGACCGCGTCCTCCGGATAAGTGCTCAGCTTGGCGCCGAACCCGCCGCCGACGTCGGGCGTGATCACGCGGATCCGGCGCGCCTCCAACCCCAGCACCTGGCTGAGCCCGTCGCGGATCGCGTGCGCTTCCTGGGTGGAGGTCCACACCGTGAGGATGCCCTGGCCCTGGCTGCCGTCGTACATCGCGACGGTACCCCGTCCCTCCATCGAGACCGGTGCGAGGCGCTGGTTGTTCATACGCTGCCGGACCACGACCGGTGCGTTGCGGAAGGCGGCGTCGAGATCGCCGTGCTCCAGCGTCGTCGAGTACGCCACGTTGGTCCCGAGGTCCGCGTGCGCGAACGGGGCGCCCGCGGCCGCCCGGTCCAGGTCGACGGCGGCGGGCAGCGGGTCGTAGGCGACCTCGACGAGCTCCGCCGCGTCCCGGGCGCCGTACGCCGACTCGGCGACCACCACCGCGACCGGCTGCCCCATGTAGTTCACCTCGCGATCCGCGAGCGGGAGGTGCGGCGCCATGCGCATGCCGTCGACGGTCGCCGCCGGAAACGCCTTCTGGATCTCCCGCAGGTCTGCCGCCGCGAACGCTCCGATCACGCCCGGATGCGCCCGCACGGCGTCGAGACGCACCCCGGCGATGCGCGCGTGCCCGTGCGGGCTCCGGATGAACACCGCGTGGAGCATGCCCGCGAGCGCGAGATCGTCGACGTACGACCCTTGCCCGCGAATGAGCTTCGGGTCCTCGATGCGCTTGACGCGCGCACCGACGTATTGGGACACTGCCATCCCCTCACCGCCCTCTGAATGCCTCTCCAACGCGCCGCCGCGATCTTGGCACGGCGCCGATCGTCGGGCGTTCTTCGACCGCGCCGTAAGGAGCCCCTCCCGCGGCCGCCGCACCGCGTCACGTGCGCGCGGAGGAACGCGCGCTACGAACACGAACTATCGGGCACGAACCGTACGGTATCGCACCTCCGTTCCTATGCAACCACCTGGGTCGGATAACCCTAGATGAGCGAAGCGCTCGTGACAGTCGCGGACGTGATGATCGCGAACGCGGTCTCTGTGCCGCCGGACGCCACGGTGGGCGGCGCGAGCGATCTCATGCTCCAACACCGCCTCGCCGGGCTGCCCGTCGTGGACGGGCACCGGGTCGTCGGGCTCGTGGGCGCTCCCCAACTGCTGGGGCAGCCGCCGGACCGGCACGTCGCGGACGTGATGGTGACACCGCTGGTCTGCGCGACCCCCGACCTGTCGGTGGTGCAGGCGCACACGATGGCCACGGGCCAGCGCGTCGAAACGCTCCCGGTCGTCCAGGACGGCCGGCTCATCGGGCAGGTCTCGCTGGTGGCGATCCTGCAGGCGAAGAGCCAGCAGACCGACCCGCTCACCGGGCTGCCCTGGGCGACCGCGCTGCGTGCGTGGGCCGCCGCCGAGTTGACGCAGGGGCACGAGCTCGCGATGGTGTTCGTCGACCTGGACAACTTCGGCGCGGTGAACAAGGTGCTGGGGCACGTCGTCGGCGACGACGTGCTCCGATCGGTCGCGGCGCTGCTCTCCGCGGCCGGGAACGTCGAGACCGACCTGCTCTGCCGGTACGGGGGGGACGAGTTCGCGATCGCGACGACGCGGCGCGACGCCGACGCGCGCGCGCTTGCCGCGCACGTGCAGGAACGCATCGTCGTCCCCGTGGACGTCGGCGACGAGACGCGGCGTGTGACGGTCAGCGTCGGCTACGCCGGCGGACGGCGGTTGCAGCGGCGCACCGCGGCGCACGCCGCGGCGAACGTGGACGACCTGCTGTCCCTGGCGAGCCGGGCCTCCACGGCGGCGAAGGAGTCTCCGGCGGGCATCGCCCGACGCGCCGCGTGGGACGGACGCCAGCGGCCCGTGGCCCCGGCGTCGACCGCGGCGGAAGCGCGGCTGCGGCTGGTGGAGATCCGCACGTCCAGAGGCGCCGACCGCCGTGCCGCGTCCGTGAGGCTCCGCCTCGGCGAGCGCGAGAGCACCGGCACGGCGGCCGCGCCGGGTGCGACGATACGGTTCTCCCTGCTCGCCGCACGCGCCACGCTCGCGGCGGTCGCGCGCGCGGCCGGTGAACGGTATCAGTACGTGATCGAGGAGTTGACCGAGGTGCCGAGCGGCCCAGGGACCCTCGCGGTGATCGTGCTCGACGACGGCGCGTCGTCGCTCCGCCGGTTCGTCGGGGCGGCGCGCGGAGCGGACGAGTCCGACGCCGCCACGAAGGCGGTGCTCGACGCGCTCAACCGCGTGCTTGCGAAGCCTCTCGCGGAGATCCTGGCGCGGCCCCCACATCCGTGACATCCTCCCCGCCATCCGTCTCGATCGAGATGCGGGGGATCACCAAGCGCTTCCCCGGCGTCGTCGCGAACGACGCGGTCGACTTCACGGCGGCGCCCGGCGAGATCCACGCGCTCCTCGGCGAGAACGGCGCCGGCAAGTCCACCCTCATGAAGATCCTGTACGGGTTCTACCAGCCGGACGCCGGCGAGATCCGGGTGCACGGGACGCCGCGCCTGTTCCGGTCGCCCAAGGACGCACTGCGGGCCGGTCTCGGCATGGTATTTCAGCAGTTCATGCTGGTGCCATCGCTGTCCGTCGTGCAGAACGTCCTCCTGGGCCTCCCGGCCCAGGGATGGCGGCTCGACGAGCGCGCCGCGGCGGCCCGGCTCGCCGCCGCCGCCGCGCGGTACGGGATGGCCGTGCATCCGTGGGCGCGCGTGTGGCAGCTCAGCGTCGGGGAGCAACAGCGTGTGGAGATCCTCAAACTGCTGGCGCTGGGTGCGGACGTCCTGATCCTCGACGAGCCGACGGCGGTGCTCACGCCGCAGGAGAGCCGCGATCTGTTCGACACGCTGCGCCGCCTCGCCGGCGAAGGGCGGACGATCGTCGTCATCACGCACAAGCTGTCCGAGGTCATGGCGGCGGCCGATCGCGTCACCGTGCTGCGCGCGGGGCGGCTCGTCGGGACGGCCACGACCGGGGCGACCTCCCCGCGCGCGCTTGCGCGCATGATGGTGGGGCGCGAGACGTTCGACCTGCCCGAGCGCGACCCCGTGACGCCGGGGCCGGTCGTGTTGGAGGTCCGTGACCTCTGGGCGGACGGGGACCGCGGGCCCGACGCGCTGCAGGGTGTGTCGCTGGCCGTGCGGGCGGGCGAGATCGTGGGCGTCGCCGGCGTCGCCGGGAACGGCCAGCGCGAGCTCGGGGAGATCGTCGCGGGGCTGCGCCGTCCCACGCGCGGCCGCGTCGCCATCGCGGGGCGCGACCGGACGGGTGCCGGCCCGCTGGACGCGATCCGGGCAGGACTCGGACACGTGCCGGAGGACCGGCTCGGCACCGGGGTGGCACCGCGCCTCAGCGTCGCCGACAACCTCGTGCTCAAGAGCTACCGCGAATCCAGGTTCGGCCGGGGACCGTTGCTCGACCGCCAGACCGTGGACCGCGTCGCGCGGGCGTTGATCCGCGCGTTCAAGATCCAGACCCCGGGCCCGGAGACGCCGGCCGGCACCCTGTCGGGCGGCAACGTCCAGCGCCTCATCCTCGCGCGCGAGATCTCGGCGGGGCCCCGGGCGATCCTCGCATTTCACCCCACGCGCGGCCTCGACATCGGCGCCACCGAGGCGGTGCACCGCGCGCTGCTCGACCAGCGGCGCGCCGGCATCGGCGTGCTGCTGATCTCGGAGGATCTGGACGAGATCCTCCAGCTGAGCGACCGGGTGGCGGTCCTGTGCGGCGGGCAGATCATGGGCGTCGTGCGGCCCGCGGCCGTGACCGTGGAGCAGATCGGACTGCTGATGGGCGGGACGCGTCTCGCCGTGCCGGAGGACACCGCGTGATTCGTCTGGAGCGGCGCCCTCCTTCGCGCCTGGCCGCCGCCGCGGCTCCGGTGGTCTCGATCCTCGCGGCGCTGGCCGCGGGCGGTCTCATGCTCGCCGCGTCGGGTGTCAACCCGTTCGTGGCGTACGCCGTGCTCGTGAGCGACCCGTTCGGCAGCGCGTTCGGATGGTCCGAGACCATCGTGAAGGCGACCCCGCTCATCTTCACCGGCCTGGCGGTACTGCTGCCCGCGCGGATGCGACTGTGGAACATCGGCGCCGAAGGGCAGCTCCAGTGCGGGGCGATCGGCGCGACCTGGGTCGCCGTGTTCACCCCGCTCGGCCACTCCGCGCTCGCCGTCCCCGCCCTGCTCCTCGCCGGCATGGCCGCGGGGGCGGCGTGGTGTCTCGTGCCTGCGATGCTGCGGGCGTGGCTCGCGGTGAACGAGACGATCACCACGCTGCTGATGAACTACGTGGCGTTGCTGCTGGTCGACTTCTTGATCTACGGGCCGTGGCAGGATCCGCAGAGCCGCGGCTTTCCCCTCTCGCCCGTGCTGCCGCCGTCGGCGAAGCTGCCCGTGCTTGTCCAGGGCACGCGGATCCACCTGGGGTTCGCGCTCGCGCTCCTCGCCGTCGCCGCCACGGTGCTCGTCCTCACACGCACCCGTTGGGGACTCGAGATCCGGATCATCGGCGACAACCCCGACGCGGCGCGGTACGCCGGGATCAACCTGACGCGCAACATCCTGCTTGTCATGGCCGCGGCCGGCGCCCTGGCCGGGCTCGCCGGGGCCGGCGAGGTCTCGGCCGTGTCGGGGCGCCTGCAGCAGGGGCTATCCCCGGGCTACGGCTACACGGGCATCATCGTCGCCTGGCTGGCACGGCTCCACCCGGCGGCGACCGTGCTCGTCGCCATCCTGCTCGGCGGACTGTTCCTCGGCGGGGACGGGCTCCAGATCTCGCTCAACCTGCCGATCGCCGTCGTGTACATGCTGCAGGGATTGATCTTCTTCTTCGTGCTCGGCGGCGAGCAACTGGCCGGCTACCGCGTGCGCTTCGGCCCGCGCGCGCCGGCCGAGCCCGCGGGGGGTGGCGCGTGAGCCCGCTGACCGCCGCGGTGTTCGCGGCCGCCGTGCGCGCCGGCACGCCCGTACTGTTTGCCACGCTGGGAGAGATCTTCGCCGAGCGGGCCGGCGTGCTCAACCTCGGCGTTGAGGGTATGATGCTCGTCGGGGCGCTCGCGGGATTCGTGACCACGGCGCACACCGGCAACCCCTGGCTGGGGTTGCTCGCGGCGGGGGCGGCCGGCGGCGTCCTCAGCTTGGTGCACGCGGTGCTCAGCGTGACCCTGCGGGCCAACCAGGTCGCCAGCGGTCTCGCGCTGACGATCTTCGGAACCGGGCTGTCCGCCTCCCTCGGGAAGTCGTTTGTCGGCGTGCCGGCCGCGGGGTTCCATCAGATGCCCGTTCCCGGGCTCGACGGCCTGCCGTTCGTGGGGCCGGTGCTGTTCCGCCAGGACCCGCTCGTGTACCTCAGCTACCTGCTGGTCCCGACGGCGTGGTACGCGCTGTACCGGACCCGGTGGGGGCTCAACGTCCGCGCGGTCGGCGAGAACCCCGAGGCGGCGGACGCGATGGGGGTCGACATCGCGCGGGTGCGTTACGCCTGCGTCGTGATCGGCGGCGTGCTGGCGGGGGTCGGCGGGGCGTTTCTCTCGACGGCGTACACGAGCATGTGGATCGAGAACATGACGGCCGGCCGCGGCTGGATCGCAGTCGCGCTCGTGATCTTCGCCACGTGGGACCCGCTCCGCGCCGTCGTGGGCGCGTACCTGTTCGGCGGCGTGAACGCGCTGCAGCTCCACCTGCAGGCGAGCGGGACCGGGCTTCCGGTGTACCTGATGCTGATGGCGCCCTACGTGTTCACGATCGTGGTCCTCGTGTTCGCCACGCGCCAAACAGCGCGCCGGCGGCTCGGCGCACCCGCCGCCCTCAGCGTTTCGTACAGCCGGACGGGATGAGCGCGCGCGACGCGCATCTGCCCGCGGCCCGCCCCTGCGTACACCCCGGACCTAGAGCACGTGCAACAACTCGGCCGCGGCGGCCGACGCCACGACGACCAGCCACGGCGCGGTCTTCAAGACGTCGAGCAGCAGGAAGGCGAGGAGCGCCAGCGTCACGTCCGCCGGGGTATGCACCGCGGTCACCCACACCGGCTGGTAGAGTGCCGCGAGCAGCACTCCCACCACCGCGGCGTTGACGCCTTGGACCGCGGCCACGACCGACCGGTTGCGCATCAGGCTGTTCCAGAACGGCAGAATGGCGGCGATGAGCAAGAACGACGGGAGATAGATCGCGAACAGCGCGAGCGCGGCCCCGCCGACACCGCCGACCGGCCCATGCATCGCGGCGCCCAGATAAGCCGCGAACGTGAACAGCGGGCCGGGGACCGCTTGCGCCGCACCGTACCCCGCGAGAAACGTGCTCGGGCTGACCCAGCCCGGAGGCACGACGCGCGCTTGGAGGAGCGGCAGCACCACGTGCCCCCCGCCAAACACAAGCGCGCCCGACTCGTAGAACGCCCCAAAGACGCTGAACCAACCAGGCGCAACGACGCGCTGTGCGATCGGGAACCCGACGAGCAAGCCAACGAAGACCGCTCCGGCCGCGACCGCCGCGACTCGGTTCCCGGAGACGGGCAGCGGCTGTGTCGTCTTGTGCGATGGTGTCAGGAAGAACCGGCCGTAGAGCGCGCCGAACACGATGACCGCAAGTTGCACGAGGCCGTTCGCCGGCGACAGGAGAATGAGCGCCGCGGCGGCAAACGCGACGATCTTGCGCGGCACGTCCGGACACAGCGACCGATACATGTTGGACACAGCCAGCGCCACGACCGCCACGGCGGCGATCAAGAGACCGTGAATCCAGGGCGCCGCCGTGACGCCGGGGATGCGCGCGATGCCGAGCGCGAACGCGACGAGCGCCACGGCCGACGGCAGCGTGAACGCGATCCACGCCAGGACCGCCCCCAGGACCCCGCCTCGCGTGAGCCCGATGATGATGGCGACTTGGCTGCTCGCCGGTCCCGGAAGAAATTGGCAGAGCGCCACGACCTGCGCAAACGTGCTCTCGTCGAGCCACCGACGGCGACGGACGAATTCGTCGTTGTAGTAGCCGAGGTGCGCAATCGGTCCGCCGAACGACGTAACGCCCAGCCGGAGGAAGGAGACAAACACCTCTCGCGCAGGAGAGACCCGGCGCGCGCCGCCCTGCGCCGCGTGGCCGCTCATCTCGCGGCGCGCCTCAATGACCTCGACGTCGTCCGATGCAGAACGGCGCGCGGGATCCGTCTGCGGATGGCCTGCGGGCAGCGGCCAGCATGCGCGGCCCAGCCGCGCGCGACCCCGCGGCGACACCTTCCCAGTCGTGCCGTCCCGGTTCGTTGAAGTGGACGTGCGCATCGACCAAGCCCGGGGGCACGACACGTCCGCGCGCGTCGATGGTATCGGCAGCCGCAACGCTGGTCGCGGGGTCCTCGATCGCCGCGATGAGACCGTCGCGAATGAACACCGTGGCCGGGGCCTCCCCCCCACGGGCGAACCACGGTGCCGCCGGCGACGGCGAAGTCCGCGCGCATCGGCGTCAGCTACACCCGGCCCGCGCGCGCCGCGGCGGCCGGGCCGGCCCCGCGGGGAACGCGCACCCCTGCGTCCGCGAGCACGTCCTCGAACGCGTCGAGAAACTCGATCACGTTTCGCACCTCGGCATTGTACGCCATGAACCCGATGCGCCACGCGCGGCCTCGCAGCGGACCGAACGCCGCCATGATCTCGATGCGGTGGCGCCGCAGCAGCGCATCGCGCACGCCCGGCTCGGAGGCGCCGTCGGGCACCTCGACGATGGCCAGCATGGGGAGCTGGTGGGCGGGATCGCCGAACAGCCGCAGCCCCATCGCCTCGATGCCGGCGTGCAGGGCCGCTCCCGTCCGGCGGTGCCGCTCCCACCGCGTCTCCAACCCCTCCTCGTAGATCAAGCGCAGCGCCTCGCGCAGCCCGTACGTCATGCTCGTCGGGAGCGTGTGGTGGTTGAGCCGATCGGGTCCCCAGTACGCCTGGATCTGCCCCAGATCGAGGTAGTTGCTCTGCACCGGACGGCGCCGGGCCGCGATCATGTCTTCGACCGCCGCCGTGTAGGTCAGCGGCGCCATGCCGGACGGACACCCGAGGCACTTCTGCGTCCCCGCCACGCACACGTCGAGGCCCCAACCGTCGGTCTCGACCGGGACGCCGCCGAGCGTGAGGACCGCGTCCACGAGCACGACCGCGCCGTGGTCGTGCGCCAGCCGGACGAGGTCCGGGAGTGGTTGCAGCACCCCGGTGGAGGTATCGCCGTGGACGAGGGCCACGACCTTCGGCCGGCCTTTCGCAAGCGCGGCGCGGAGCGCGTCCGGCTCGGTGACCCGGCCCCACGCGGTCTCGACGGGGACGACCTCGGCGTCGCACCGGCGGGAGATCTCGGCCAGCAACTCCCCAAACCGCCCCGCCACCACGACGACGACGCGGTCACCGGGCTCGATGAGACTGCACAGGCCGGCCTCGAGGCCTGCGCGGGACGTCCCGGAGACCGGAAACGCGCGCGCGTTCTCGGTCCGAAAAACGAACCGGCAGAGGTCGCCGACCTCGTTCATGATCGCGGTGAACGCGGGGTCGAACTGGCCGATGATCGGCAGGCCGAGCGCCCGCAGCACGCGCGGGTCGGGGTTCGTCGGACCGGTGCCGAACAGACGCCGCTCCGGAGGGTTAAGGTCCGCGTACTCACGGCGCGTGCGCATCACAACAGCTCCTGTTGGCCGGCCGCGAGCCCGTGGGCCTTCGGGATCGGTTCGGGACCGGGGACGTCCGGCACCGGCGGCGGGCCGCTCGAGATCGCCGGCGACGCGAGCCCCGCGAGGTCCTCCGGCCGCACCGGCGCGCGGTTCAACGCTCTGCCCGTGGCGTGTCGCAGCGCGGCGACGACCGCGGCGGTCGCCACGATCGTGGAGGGCTCCCCCACCCCCTTCGCCCCGTACGGCACGTCGGGCTCCGGCTCCTCGACGAGCACGGAGACAACCGGCGGCATGTCCAGGGTCGTGGGGATCAGGTAGTCGGTGAACGAGGGGTTGCGGATGCGCCCGTCGACGACCTGGACCTCCTCCATCAGCGCGAGCCCGAGCCCCTGCGCCGTTCCGCCCTCGATCTGCCCGTGCACGTGCTGCGGGTGGAGGGCCCGGCCGACGTCTTGCGCCGCGGCGATCTGCAGCACGCGCACCAGGCCGAGCTCCTCGTCCACCTCGACGACCGCGCGCTCCGCCGCGCAGGCGAACGCGACGTGCGCGTCTCCCTGTCCCTGCGCGTCGAGCGGGCGCGTCGGACGGTGGTGATACACGCGCACCGCCTCGATCGGCTCCGCGAGAAACGCGTCCACCGCGCCGATCGACGCCTCCCCCGCGAGGATCCATCCTCCGGCGAGGCGCAGCGGTCCGCGCGGCCGCGGTCCCGCCTGCGCCAGGTGGTGCCGGACGCGGACGAACAGCGCGTCACGGACGGCCGCGCACGCCGAGGCCACGGCGCCACCCGACATCATGGTCTGGCGGGACGCCGAACTCGATCCGGCCGATCCGATGACGGCGGTGTTCGCGGGGAGGATGACCACGCGCTCCACCCCGAGCTCGGTGCGGACGATCTGGGCGAGGACCGTGTGGACGCCCTG
The DNA here is from genome assembly GCA_035632615.1 of bacterium. Taxonomy (GTDB): domain Bacteria; phylum Sysuimicrobiota; class Sysuimicrobiia; order Sysuimicrobiales; family Segetimicrobiaceae; genus JAJPIA01. Next base: position 14,416 of record DASQGM010000139.1, read on the forward strand.
CCCCACCTCGGCGGCGGCGCTGCGCACCTCCACGATCGGGCCGGCCGGATCGGCGCGGAGGCGCACGCGCGCCTCCGCCGTATCGTCGAAGCCTTCGCTGTACGCGAGGTTCTTGAACCCGACCGCGAACCCGACGCCACGGCGCAACCGTTCGCCGCGAGAGACGTTCCCGGCGCCGCCGGGATAGGCCAGGGCGTCGCGGGGCCCAGGCGGCGGTGTCTCCGGCAGCGGAATCGCGGCGCACCGGCGAATCACCTCGCCGACGGGCAGGCTGCCCCCGATCTGCTGCCCGATCGGGAGCTCGTCGCCCGGCGCGAGCGCGTTCTGCAGGCGGAGATCCACCGGGTCGCGGCCGAGCGCCCGAGCGAGCCGGTCCATCTGCGCCTCGTGCGCGAAGCAGACTTGGACGGCGCCGAAGCCCCGCATCGCGCCGCACGGCGGGTTGTTCGTGTACACGGCGGTGCCGTCCACCAGCGCGTTCGGCACCGCGTACGGGCCGGCGGCGAAGCTCGACGCGTTCCCGATCACCGCGGACGACGACGACGCGTACGCCCCCCCGTCCACGAGAATCCGCGCCCGCACGCAGACCAGAGCGCCGTCGCGACGCGCGCCGTGCCGCATCCAGATCCGCGATGGGTGCCGGTGCACGTGCCCGTAGAACGACTCCTCGCGGCCGTAGGCCATCTTCACGGGCCGTCCGGTGCGCAGCGCGAGCAGGCACGCGTGGATCTGCATGCTCAGATCCTCGCGCGCGCCGAACGCGCCGCCCACGCCGGCCAGGTGCACCCGCACGCGGTCGGGACCGAGGCCGAGGCACGGGGCGATCTGCTGGTGATCCACGTGGAGCCACTGCGTCGCGACGTACAGATCGACACCGCCGTCGCCGGCCGGGACGGCGAGCCCCGCCTCCGGGCCGAGAAACGCCTGGTCCTGCATGCCCGTCTCGTAGTACCCATCGACCCACACGTCGGCGGGTGCGGCGGGATCGCCGTGCGCGATGTGGAGATGTCGGAGGACGTTGCCGAAGTCGTGCACGGCCGGCGCGTCCGGACGGAGGGCCTGCTCCATGTCCGTGACCGCCGGCAGCACGTCGTAGTCCACGGCCACGCGGCCCGCCGCGCGCCGGGCCGTCTCCGGATCGGTGGCGGCGACGATCGCAACCGGCTCGCCGACGTGCCGCACGCGATCCCACGCCAGCACCGGCTGGTCCGCGAACTCCAGCCCGTAGGCGCGCCGGCCGGGGACGTCGCCGGCCAGGAGCGCCGCGTGGACGCCGGACGTCGCGAGCGCCCCCGCCACATCGATCGACCGGATGCGGGCGTGCACGTGCGGGCTCCGGACCGTGTGCCCCCAGAGCATCCCGTCCGCCCAGAGGTCGCTCGCGAACATGAACTCGCCCTTGACCTTCGGCGCCGCGTCGACCCGCTGAACGCTCTCGCCGACGCCGCCCCGGGTCGCGGGGACGGTCCGAACGCTCACGGCGCCCTCTGGAGAATTCGCTGCGCGACACGGCGGCCGGCCGTCGCGATCTCGTCCTCGTCGGCGGTGACCAGCCGCCCGTCCTGCACGACGACGCGGCCTTCCACGATCAGATGGCGGACCCGCTGCGGCGCGCAGTGGAGCACGGCGGCGACGAGGTCCGCCTCCGCGCCGGCGAACGCGACGCCGTCCACCGGGAACAGCGCGACGTCGCCGCGCCGTCCCACCTCGAGGGTCCCGACGTCGTCCCGGCCGAGGCACGCCGCGCCGCCGCGCGTGGCGACGCGCAGCATCTCGCGGGCGCTCATCAGCGGCCCGTCCGCGCCCTCGCCGGGGCGGCTCCGCGCCACCAGCAGCCCGAGCCTCGCCTCACCGAGCAGGTGGCCGGCGTCGTTCGAGGCCGACCCGTCGACGGCCAGGCCGACCGGCACGCCGGCATCGCGCAGCGCCCGAACCGGCGCGACACCGGAGCCGAGGCGCAGGTTCGACGCGGGGCACCACGCCGCGGCGGCACCCGACCGCGCCAGCCGCGCCACGTCACCGGCGTCCAGATGGACGCAGTGCGCCAGCCAGACGTCTCGGCCGAGCCAGTCGAGGCGGTCCAGCAGCTCGACCGGGCGGCAGCCGTACGTCACCAGGCAGTACGCCGTCTCGTCGGCGGTCTCGGCGATGTGCGTGTGGAGCCGCACCCCGAGCCGCCTGGCGAGCACCGCGGACTCGCGCATCAGCCGGTCGGTGACCGAGAACGGCGAGCACGGCGCCACAGCGATGCGGACCATCGCTCCCGGCCGCGGGTCGTGGTGGCGGCGCACGGCCGCCTCCGTATCGGCGAGGATCTCGTCGGCGTCCTGCACCACCTCGTCCGGCGGGAGACCGCCCGCCGAGACCCCGCGGTCCATGGAGCCCCTTGAGGGATGGAATCTGAGGCCGATCTCCCGGGCCGCCTCCACCTCGGCGTCAAGGACGTCGCGGCCGCGGCGCGGGAACAGGTAGTGATGATCCATCGTCGCGGTGCAGCCGGACAAGGCCAGCTCCGCGAGCGCGACGCGCGCGGCGGCGCGCTCCCATTCCGCGTCGAGGCCGGCCCAGACCGGATAGAGCTCGCGCAGCCAGTCGAACAACCCGCGGTCCTGAGCCCGGACGCGGGTGAGCGCCTGATACAGGTGATGGTGGGTGTTGATCAGGCCGGGGAGCGCCACGGTCCCGCGTCCGTCCACGCGGCGGGCAGACCCCGCGTCGGGCGGTTCCCCGGTGCCGATCCATGCGATCACGCCGTCGCGGATCAGGACGGACCCGCCTCGGACCTCGGTCCCCGCGTCGTCCATCGTGACGACGTACTCGCACGACGAAATCAGCAGCGCGGTCACGGCGCGCCCTCGCGCATCCGCCGGGACGCGAGGTGCACCGCGTCGACGATCTTCTGGTACCCGGTGCACCGGCACAGGTTGCCGGAGAGCGCTTCGCGCACCTGCGCGTCCTCCGGAGACGGGTGCCGCTCGAGGAGGTCCGCGGCGGCGACGACCAGGCCCGGCGTGCAGAACCCGCACTGCACCGCCCCGGCGTCGAGAAACGCCTGCTGGACCGGATGAAGCTCGCCGCCCCGCCCCAACCCCTCCACCGTGCGGACGTCGCGGTTCGAGGCCTGTGCCGCGAGCACCAGGCACGCGCAGATCAGCGTGTCGTCGAGCCACACCGAGCACGATCCGCACTCGCCCTGTTCGCACGCGTTCTTGGACCCGGGAAGCCCGAGATGGTCTCGCAGCATCCCGAGCAGGCTGGCGCCCGGCCAGACCTCGGCCGTGTGCCACTCCCCGTTTATGCGCGTCCGAACGCGCATCCGGCCCTCCTGTCGTCCAGCGCCCACGTGAGCGCGCGACGCGCGAGCACGCGGCAGGCGTGCCGCCGGTAGGCGATGGTGCTGCGGACGTCGTCGATCGGCTGCGCCGCCGCGGCCGCCATCTCGCCGAACGCCTCCACCTCGGCCGGCGGCACCGGCGCCGCCGGATCGTCCCACGCGCCGGCCGCCGCGATCGCTCCCGTGGCCGCCGCTTCGGCCTCCGGCACGCGCAACACGGTCGGCGCGACCGAGCCAAGCGCGAGGCGGACCTCGCGTCGATCCTCGTCCAGCACCAGACAGACGCTGGCGATCGCGATCACCATCGCATTACGCGGGCCGACCTTGGAGAACGACCCCGGCCCCCGGGGGATCCGCCACCGGACATCGACGATGAGGCCGTCCGGGGGCAGCGCGGTCCGCTTGGGACCGGTGAGAAACTCGCGCCACGACAGGTTGCGAGGCCCCCCGGCCGCGGTCGCGATCACGACCTCCGCGTCGTAGGCGGCGAGCACCGGCAGCGCGTCGCCCGCGGGCGACGCCGTGCCCAGGTTGCCGCCGACCGTGCCCCGGTTCCTGATCTGCGGAGATCCCACGGAGCGCGACGCCTGCACGAGCGGCGTGCACCCGCGTAGCGAGGCGATGATCGCGGCGTACGTCACGCCCGCACCGAGCGCGACGCGGCCGCCCAGGGAGCGGCACCGCCGCAGCTCCGCCAGCCCGGACAGGTCGAGGATCGCGGGCGGGTGCCGCCGGTCGAAGTTCAGCTCGACCATCAGGTCGGTCCCGCCGGCGATCGGGACCGCCTCGGGCGTGGCCGCTTTGAGGGCCAGCGCCTCGTCGAGCGTGCGGGGCACCAGGACCTTCACCGGTCCGGCCTCCGTCCCCGACCGCGCGCGGCCGCAACCGGCGCCTCCGTCACCGACCGAGCACCAGCCCGATCGTGCCGTACGGCGGCCTGGGGTCGGTGTGCACGACGCGCCGCCCGCCGTCCGCGGACGCAACGCTGTCCCACAGCCGGTTCTGGGCCTCGAACTCGACCTCGGCGATCGACGGAAACCGCTCGAGCAGGCGCCGGCCGATCTCGTGGATCAGCTGCTGGATCGATTCCGAGACGAACGCGTCGAATGTCTCGACGATGACCGCGCGCACATCGAGGGACGGGACCCGCGCGTCGAACTCCCGATGCCGCCAGTACGCGTCCAGGTAGATGAACAGCGGGCGGTCGCGCGTCTCCGGCAGCGTCGTGTAGGCGTCACGGATGAATCCGGCAAACGAGCTGCCCCCGAGCTTGACGAGCTTCAGGGATTCGCGGCCGCACCGGTGGCCCACCAGCCCGCCGGCGTCGATCTCGACCTCCGCGACCCCGTAGTCCTCGAACCGGGGGCCGTACGAGATCGGCCCCTCGGCGGCGAACGGCAACTCCCGTCCGCGCACGCGGACGCGCCCCACATGCGGATAGGTGGCGAGAAAGCGCCGCGCCACGAACGCGCTGAACCCCTCGACGTCATCCCCGCGGTACTCGAGCGCGGCGGCGTGAATGAAGTTCTTCATCGAGTCGGTCGCGACGAGCGATGTGTTGTCGCCCGTGGTCCAGGCGTCGCGGAGCCGGTCTCCCGACACGTCCAGCGCGATGTCGCCCGCGAACAGGCCGCCGCCGGCGTCGGTCCGGTAGAACCGAACCGACGCCTTGCCGTAGTGTATCTTCACGCTCCCGCCTCCCCGCCCGCCGGCCGGCGGATCAGGTAGCGCGCGCGCG
>DASQGM010000140.1:0-6271 GCA_035632615.1 bacterium
CCGCCGCGTCCGACGGGTCGGACGGCGGCGGCTGATCAGCGCGGCTCGCGGCCGGCCGGTGTGCGCGTCCACGGCCGCGGGGACGGCAGCGGCGTGAGCACGCGCTCCAGTTCTGCCCGCAGCGACTCGAACTTGGGCGGGAGCGAGAGCGACTCGCCCAGATGGTCGTGCGGCTCGTCGGTGGCGAAGCCGGGACCGAGCGTCGCGATCTCGAAGAGGACGCCGCTCGGCTCGCGGAAGTAGATCGAGCGGAAGTAGAAGCGGTCGATGATCGGCGTGACGTGGGCGCCGGCCCGCGCGACGCGGTCGCGCCACGCCGCGTGCTCGGCCATCTCGGACGACCAAGCCACGTGGTGCACCGTGCCCGCGCCACCCACGCCGCGGCCGGGCGCGGGGTCGTACGCGTAGCGTCCTCCGCGGCGGGGCCCGCGGATCTCGAACTCCCCGCCCGTGGTCGGCGCAGATCCCAACGTGTCCTCCAGGAACCGCCGACTGCGCTCCGGATCCTCGGCGTACGCGCGCACCCCGTCGAATCCCTGAAGCGCGAGCGCCGGCGGGATCTCCGGGTGCACACCGGCGAGCGGCGCGTCGCCGACCTCGGAGACCCGCAGTTCCAGCCCCAGGCCCTCGGGATCCTCAAACCGGAGGCCACCGGCCTCCCGCGCCGTTCCGACGGCCGCGTCGCGGAGCCGCGACGCCCAGAACGTGAGCGCCTCGGCCGACCCGACCCGCCACGCGATGCGGTGCACCATCCCGGCGCCGGCCCGCCCCCGCGGGGCGCCAGGGTACTCGAAGAACGTCAGGTCGGCCCCGGGGCTGCCGGCCTCGTCGGCGTAGAATAGGTGGTACACGGTCGGGTCGTCCTGATTGACCGTCTTCTTGACCAAGCGCAGGCCGAGCACGCCCGTGTAGAACTCCACGTTGCGTCTCGCATCGGCCGTCACCGCGGTGATGTGATGGATCCCGTCGAGCCGCATACGAACCCCTCCACATTTCATCGTTCGAGCACTCGAATCCGGATGCGCCCCGAACTACGACGCGCTGGCGGGTTTCATTCCCGCGCCCGCCCGGCGGTGCGCCGTAGGCGATGGACGAGCTCGATGAACCGCCGGACGGCGGGGGAATGCTCGTCCCGCCGGTGCGCGAGATTGATCGGTGCCCGGGGACGGAGACGGGCCTTGATGCGACGGTACACGACGCCATCCATGTGCTGGCGGCGAAGCGATGCGGGGACGATCGAAACCCCGAGTCCGGCGGCCACGAGATTGAGCGTGGACACAATGAGCGGCGCCTCCTGGCCGATGTTCGGGCTGAACCCCGCGCGGCGGCACGCCGAGATGATCGCGTCGTACAGCCCGGGTCCGCTCGGCCGACGATACAGGATGAAGGTCTCCGCGGCGAGCGCGCGGAGCGGCAACGCCGCTTCGTCGCCGCCGCCCGCGTGCGCCAGACGGTGCGCCGCCGGCAGCGCGACGATCATCTCTTCGTCGAGCAGCGGACGCACCGCGAGATCCGGCGCGTCGGCGATCGGGGAGCGGATGAACGCCGCGTCGATGCGCCCGCCGCGCAGGCCCTGCACGAGGTCGGCGGTTCCGTTCTCCTCCAGCGTCAACGATACGTCCGGACACGCCTCTCGAAACGCGCGAATGACGCGTGGCACAAACGGATGGAACGGCGCGGAACTGGTGAAGCCGACGGCCACGCGACCGCGCATGCCCTGCGCGGTCTGCCGGACCGTGGCGGCGGCGCGATCGACGAGCGCGAGAATCGCGCGCGCGTCGACGAGGAGCGCGCGGCCGGCGTCCGTCAGATCGACCCCGCGCGGCTGTCTGTGAAACAGCTGCGCGCCGAGTTCCTGCTCGAGCGCCCGAATCTGCTGGCTGAGCGGGGGTTGCTGGATCCCGAGCCGAGCCGCGGCGCGGGTGACGTGCCGCTCTTCGGCGACGGCGACGAAATATCGCAGATGTCGCAGCTCCATGGATCAATACATATCACATATGGCACACACTTGTCATATATATTGGACATGATGCCTTCTGGATCGCTAGAGTAGAGGTATCGCGGTCGCGTCAAGGGAGGCTGACGACATGGGCACGCTCGCATCGACCCCGGAAATGGCATCCGCGGTCTACGCGACGATGGCGCAACGACTGGCCATTGTGCGCCGACGGCTGGGGCGGCCGCTGACGCTCGCGGACAAGATTTTGCTCGGCCATCTCGACGATCCAGCCGGGCAGGACGTAGTGCCCGGCGAGAGCTACCTGCGCCTCCGTCCGGATCGCGTCGTCCTGCAGGACGTGCTGGGCCAGACCGCGATGCTCCAGTTCATGCAGACCCGGCGCAACGCCGTCGCGGTGCCCACCACGATCCACTGCGACCACCTGATCCAGGCGAGGGTGGAGGGCCAGGCGGATCTGCGCGCGTCCGTGGAGGAGAACCGGGAGGTCTATCACTTTTTGCGGTCTGCGGCCGCCCGGTACGGAGCGGGCTTCTGGGGTCCCGGCGCCGGCATCATCCACCAGGTGGTGCTCGAGCACTACGCGTTCCCCGGCGAGCTGATCATCGGCACCGATTCACACACGCCCAACGCGGGAGGCCTCGGGGCGTGCGCGGTCGGGGTCGGCGGCGCGGACGCGGTCGAAGTGATGGCCGGGCTTCCCTGGGAGGTGCTCTGCCCCAGGCACATCGCGGTGTACCTGACCGGCAGGCTGAGCGGTTGGGCGGCGCCGAAGGACGTCATCCTGTACGTTGCGGACCGTCTCACGGTCACCGGGGCCACGAACGCGATCGTGGAGTACATCGGCCCAGGGGCGCGGACGATCAGCGCCACCGGCAAGGCCACGATCGCGAACATGGGGGCCGAGCTGGGAGCCACCTCCTCGATGTTCCCTCACGACGACCGGATGACCGCGTACCTGCGGGCGACGGACCGCGACGATCTGGTGCCGCTGACCGACCAGTACCACCACCTCCTGGTGCCGGACGACGAGGTGGAGGCGGTCCCGGAGCGGTACTACGATCGCGTCATCGCACTCGACCTGTCGCGGCTGGAGCCGCGCGTCGTCGGTCCGCACACGCCGGACCGCGCTCGCCCGATCTCCGCGCTGGCCGCCGAAGTGCGCGATCCGCAACACGGCTTCATCGACCGCGTCTCGGCCGCGCTGATCGGCAGTTGCACGAACTCGTCCTATGAAGACCTCAGTCGCGCGGCGGACGTGGCGGCCCAGGCACGCGCCCACGGGATCGCCGCGTCGGTGCCGTTCTTCGTCACGCCGGGGTCCGAGCAGGTCCGCGCGACAACGGAGCGCGACGGGCAGATGCGCACGCTCCGGGACGTCGGCGCCGTCGTGCTCGCGAACGCGTGTGGCCCGTGCATCGGCCAGTGGCGGAGGGACGAAGCCGCGGCGGGGGGCCCGAACACCATCGTCACCTCGTACAACCGCAACTTCCCCCGACGCAACGACGGGCACGCCGAGACGATGAACTTCATCGGCAGCCCGGAGCTCGTGACCGCGATCGCGCTCGCCGGGCGGCTGTCGTTCAACCCGCTCACCGATCCCCTGATCGGCGCCGACGGCCGCCCCTTCATGCTGGAGCCTCCCAAGGTGGCACCCGAGGTGCCGCCGCGGCGGTTCGCGCGCGGCCGCGCCGTCTACGTGGCGCCGCCCGAAGACGGCCGCGCCGTCCCGCTCGAGGTGGATCCAGGTAGCGAACGGCTGCAGGCGATGGCGCCGTGGCCGGCGTGGGACGGCCGGGACTTCAAGGACCTGCCGGTGCTGATCAAGACGAAAGGCAAGACCACGACGGATCACATCTCCCCGGCGGGCGCCTGGCTGCGCTACCGCGGGCACCTCGATCGGTTCAGCGACAACATGTTCATGGGCGCGACCAACGCGTTCACCGGTGAGGCCGGCACGGGCAAGAACGTGCTGACGGGGGCGACCGGGGAACCCGTGTCCAAGATCGCGCGGGAGTACAAGGCCAGGGGTGTGCGGTGGGTGGCGGTCGGCGATCACAACTACGGCGAAGGGAGCAGCCGCGAGCACGCCGCCCTATCGCCGCGCCTGCTCGGGTGCGCGGCCGTCATCGCCCGGAGTTTTGCGCGCATCCACGAGACGAATCTGAAGAAGCAGGGGCTGCTGGCGTTGACCTTCCGCGATCCCGGCGACTACGATCGCATCCGTGAGGACGATCGCATCAGTCTCGTGGGGCTGGCGGAGATGCGGCCCGGAACGCCCGTCGAGTGCCTGGTCGTGCACGCCGACGGAACGGCCGACACGCTCTGGCTCGGTCACTCCTTCGGCGCGGCGCAGCTGGCATGGTTCCGCGCCGGGTCGGCGGTCAACGCGCTGGCGAACGGCTGACATCCGCGGTGGCGCCCGCGACCGGCTGCTACCATAGAGACAAGATGAAGCTGTCGGACTTCGACTACGCGTTGCCGCGGGAGCGGATCGCACAGGCGCCGGCGAGGCCCCGCGACAGCGCCCGGCTGCTCGTCCTCTCCCGCGGGGACGGGTCGCTCGCGCACCGGACGTTTCGGGACCTGCCGGACTATCTGCGGCGCGGCGACGTGCTGGTCCTCAACGACACGCGGGTGCTGCCGGCCCGCCTGCGCGGCCGGCGGGCCGGCGGGGGCGCTGTCGAGGTCCTCCTGCTGCGGCCGGACGGCCAGGGTGTCTGGGAAGCCCTGGTGCGGCCGGGCCGTCGCGTGCGGGAGGGCGCCCGGCTCGTGTTCAAGGATGGCGCGCTCGAAGCCGTCGCGGGTCCGCGCACGGCCTCGGGCACGCGCCTGGTGACGCTCTCGTGCCGGGGCGATCTCCGGGCGGCGCTCGACGAGGTGGGAGAGATGCCGGTGCCGCCGTACATCGAGCGCCCGCTGGACGATCCGGACGACTACCAGACCGTGTACGCCAAGCGGGAGGGCGCCGTGGCCGCGCCGACCGCGGGGCTGCATTTCACGGACGGCCTGCTCGCCGCGCTGCGGACGCGGGGCGTGGACGTGGTGTCCTTGACGCTCCACGTCGGCATCGGCACGTTTCGCGCCGTGGAGGCGGAGGACGTCGCGGGGCACCGCATGGACGCCGAGTGGTACGCCGTGGCTCCGGAGACGGCGCGCGCCATCAACGCGGCCCGCGCCCGGGGCGGGCGCGCGGTGGTCGTCGGCACGACGAGCGTCAGGACCCTCGAGTCCGTGGCGCAGGACGGCGGAACTGTGGCGGCGGGAAGCGGGTGGACCGATCTGTTCATCACCCCGGGATTTCGGTTCCGCGTGACCGACGCACTGATCACGAACTTCCACCTGCCGAAAACGACGCTGCTCATGCTCGTGAGCGCGTTCGCGGGGCGCGAACGCGTGCTGGCCGCGTACGGGGCGGCGGTGCGGGAAGGGTACCGGTTCTACAGCTTCGGGGATGCTATGTTGATCGTCTGACCCGCTACTGGACCCGCGTCCACCCGCGGGCTTCGGGGACCCATTGGGCAAGCGGGCGGCCCAGGTAGTCCTTGCCGTCGATCTCATACCCCGCGGACTGCAACCGGCGTACGGCCTCGGCATAGTAGCGATAGTCAAGCTGCCAGACGCCCCGCAGCGGGTTCTTGTACAGGCCGAGGCCGCCCAGGATCTTGACGATGTTGGGTTCCTCGCCCGCGGCACACCTGATCTCCACCGCCTGTGTCAGCGTGCCGAGCGCCTCCATCTTCGGCTCCTTGGGCGCGACGACGGGGGCACCGCCGGGGTTCTTCGAGGCGACGAGCGGCTTGAATCCGCCCGCGGCGGCCGGGGTGGTCGCAGCACGGGGCGGTGTCGCGCCGGAGGGCGCCGCGGGCGCGGCCGCGCCACCGCCGGCCGCGGCGCGCTGCGCCTTGAGCGCCTCGGCCCTGGCCTTGGCCGCGGCGATCTTCTCCTCGCGGCTCTGCTCGCCGTTCGACGGTGCGGGCGCGTTCGGCGGAGCCGGTTTGTCCTCGGTCATCCTCGTCCCCTCGGATCGGAGTATCGCGTCGTCATTCTACCCGACGGCTCCGCACGGGTCCAGTCGCGGAGGCGTCGTGCTATACTCCAGCCGTGGCGCTCCGCTTTGCGCTGACGCACGTTGATCGGGACACCGGCGCCCGGGCCGCCGTGTTGGACACGCCCCACGGTTCTATCGAAACCCCGGCGATCATGCCGGTCGGCACGCACGGGACGGTTCGCGCGCTAACGCCCGAGGAGGTGCGGGGCGCCGGTGCGCAGATCGTCCTCGCCAACACGTTCCATCTCATGCTGCGTCCCGGC
>DASQGM010000141.1:0-14689 GCA_035632615.1 bacterium
AATGGATGCCCGCGGCCAGGAATCCCTGTGCCGAGGTCACCCCTCCCTGGATCAACCTCGTGACCCGCTCGCTCATCCCAGGCCCCCCTTTGATGCGGCTGTCCCGGTGGTGCCGCGCGCGTCGGGACCGCCCGCGGCGACTACGGGTACAACCCGGGCGTCCGGAGCCCCAACGTTTCCGGCAGGCCGAACATCACGTTCAGGTTCTGCACCGCCTGTCCCGCCGCGCCCTTCCCGAGGTTGTCGAGGGCGGCGACCGCGATCGCGGTCCGAGTACGCGTGTTCACCCGCACGGCCAGATCGCAGTAGTTACTGCCCGTCGTCGCTTTAGTCTGCGGCAGGACACCGTCCGGCAGCATGCGCACGAACGGGGCGCCGGCATACGCGTCGCGGTAGAGGGCGGCGATCTCGGTCCCGTCCATCGACCGGACGAGCCGGGCGTACGCGGTGACCAGGATCCCCCGCGTCATCGGAATGAGGTGCGGCACAAACGTCACCCGCACGTCACCGCCGGCCTGGGCGCTCAACTCCTGCTCGATCTCCGCGGTGTGGTTGTGGCTCGGCACGCCGTACGCGCGGATGTCCTCGTTCGTCTCAGCGTACTGATACCCGCCGCCCGCTCCGCCCCGGCCGGCGCCCGACACGCCCGACTTCGCGTCGATCACGATCCCGTCTCGGGCCACGACGCCGGCGCGGAGCAGCGGCGTCAGCGCGAGCAGCGCCGCCGCCGGGTAACAGCCGGGATCGGCCACGAGCTTGGCCCCTCGGATCTCATCGCGGTGCAACTCCGTCAATCCGTACGCCGCCTCGGCGAGGTACTGGGGCGCGGCGTGCTCGAAGTTGTACCACACCGGATACAGGGACGCGTTCCGCAACCGGAAGTCCGCGCCGACATCGATGACGCGCGCGCCCCGCTCGAGCAGCTCCGGGACGAGCGTCGCGGACTTTCCACTCGGCAGCGAGACGACGACGAGATCGGAGTCCGCGCCGAGCACCGCCGCGTCGGCGGGCTCGGTCACCAACTCCACGAACCCGCGGAGGTTCGGATAGAGGTCGGCGATGGGCTGTCCCACGCGGCTCTCGGCGGTCACGTGCACCAGGCGTGCCTCGGGGTGCGTGGCCAGCAGTCGAACCGCCTCCGCGCCCCCGTATCCCGAGGCCCCGATCACGCTCACCCGAACCGGCATTGCCGCCCCCTCTCGCGCTCTTCGTGAGGTTGCGAATAATTATACCGACAAGTGAATAAAGTTGCAACCCTACGATCTGCCTGACGTGAGGTATCGCGGGGCCGCGGAGCGTCCGCGTAGACGTGCCGCCGCGTGCACCATGCCGTCTCCCGAGCCCGCCCGCGCCTGCCCATGCCCGTCGGTGGCACCGAGGGATGAGGCACCGCGGCCCCGAAGGCACGCGGTCGCCCGCTCGCGGCGCAGCTTCGCACCTGGCTTCGAGCGAGGCCGTCGCGTTACGGACAGCCGTGCGCGGGCAGCAAAAGGGGCGCGCGGGGAGACTGGGAGAAATCGAGGCCGTCGAGCAGCGGGTTCGCGCGGGCGTCCCGCGCGGTAAGCGCGGGCAAGCCGAAGAGGGCCTCCACGGTCTTCGGCACCGAGGCGTGCTCGGTGAGTTGGTGGGACACATAGCCGCGCCGCGCGTACGGCGAGATCACGAGCGTCGGCACGCGGAAGCCGAGCCCGAAGGCGTCGATTTCCGGCGGTGGGACGTGATCGTACCAACCGCCCCAATCGTCCCATGTCACGATGATCAGCGACGACGCCCAATCCGGCCCCACCATCACGGCGTTGATCTGGTCGACGGTCCAGCGCATGCCGTCGCAGACGCTGTGCGGCGGGTGCTCGTCGCGGAACCCGAACACCCAGGACACCGCGGGCAGCCTTCCGGCCCGGGCATCCCCCGCAAACTCACCGGGGCCGCGCAGATTCCGGCGCATCGCGTCATCGCCGTACACACGGGCCAGCAGGTCCAGGACCCAAAAGCCGTAGCCCCGCCAGGAGATCCCCCGCGCCGCGAGGAGATTCGGGACCGTTGGGATGCCGAAACACGGCTTGGCGGTCGCCGGCGTCCCGCCGGGGTCCAGGACGGTGATCGCGCCGACCGGCATCGCGCACGGAGCGACGTACCGGGGTACGCCCCGGGGGTTGCTGATCGCGCCTCCGGAACTCGCCGCGACCAGGAACAGATGATTGGGCGTGCTCGGTCCCAGCACCGACGTGAAGTACCGGTCGTAGAGCACAAACTCGCGCGCGTACGTCCAGTAGTCGGGGACCTGAGCCTCGCGGTACTGGCCAAACGCGAGCGGCGCGCCGTTCCGGACCGCACCCGGCACGAGATCGAACCGATCCATCCGCCCGTGATCATAGGCCTCGTGAGCCGCCTCAAACGAGTTGTCGATGCCGGCTGGCCGGTCTTCAGCCGACGGCGGCGCGTACGCGCGTCCCCCGAGCAGCACGGCCGTCGCGCCGTCGGCTCCGGGAAACTGTCCGAAGTAGTTGTCGAAGGTGTGGTTTTCCTTGACGATGACGATGACGTGCCGGATCGGCGACGGCACCGGCGCCTGGACCGACCCAGCGGCCGCGGCGAGAACAACCGCCGGTAGCACGCAACCCAAGACCGCGCGGCGCGTCACACCCGCGATGTTCGCGCCGGCTCCCTCGGTCCCTGTCCGTCGACGCCGCGGGGCGGTGCGCCGCCTTACTCGTACCGTAGCGCGACGATCGGATCGAGCGCGGCCGCCCGCTGCGCCGGGTAGAATCCGAAGACCACGCCGACCAGCAACGACGATACGAACCCCAGCACGATCGAGAACGGTGAGACGAGCACGGGCCAGTGCCCGAGCGCCGAGGTGCCTTGGGCCGTCCCGAGGCCGATCGCGATGCCGATCAGCCCGCCGACACACGCGAGGGTGAGCGCCTCGACGAGAAACTGCAGCAGGATGTCCCGCCCGCGGGCGCCCACGGCCATGCGCAGGCCGATCTCCCGCGTCCGCTCGGTGACGGAGACCAGCATGATGTTCATGATGCCGATCCCGCCAACGATCAGCGACACAACTGCGATCCCGGCGAGAAGCAGCGCCTGGGTCTGCGAGGTCGCCAGGCGCACTTGTTGGACGTCGGCGATGTTGCGGATCGAGAAGTCGTCGGGTTGGGACGCGGTCAGGTGGTGCCGGAGCCTCAGGAGCCGCTCGGTCGCGTCCACGACCGCGGGAACCGTCTCCGGCGTGGTCGCAGAGACGAAGATGGTGTTCACCCATGTCTGCCCGGTGAGCCGGTCGAGCAGGGTCGTGATAGGGACCATCACGACGTCGTCTTGATCCCGCCCGAATCCCGACTGCCCCTTGGCGAGGAGCACGCCGATGACCTTGAACGGGACGTTCTTGATCACCACGGTCGCGCCGACCGCGCCTCCAGAGGGGAAGAGGTTCTGTGCCACGGTGTTGCCGAGCACGGCCACCTTGGCCGCCTGGTCCACCTCGGCCTGAGAGAGGAACCGGCCTTGCGCCACCGACCAGCTCCGCACGGTCGTGTAGGACGGGGTCGTTCCCCCGACCACCGTGTACCAGTTGGTGCCGCCCGCGACCACCTGCGCGCTCGTCTGCGAGTAGGGCGCGGCGCCGGCGGCGTCGGGGACCGTCTGGGCGATCGCCGCGACGTCGGGCAGCTTGAGGGTCGTGCGGCTCCCGCTTCCGAGGCTGATACCGCCCGTCGTGATCGCGCCCGGGACGACCACGAGCAGGTTGGCGCCGAGGCTCTCGATTTGGGCCAGCACCGCCGCCTGCGCGCCCGACCCGATCGCCATCGACGTGATCACGGCCCCCACGCCGATGATGATGCCGAGCATCGTCAGGATGGACCGCGTGACGTTCCGCCGCAGCGCCTGCCAGGCGATGCGGAGCAGATTCGTAAGACTCATGCGCGCACCTCCTCGGACGCCGCGCGCGTCGCCGCCTCACGGGCGGCCAGGGGTACCGCCTCGGCGGACGGCCGGTCGTCGACGATCAACCCGTCTTTGAACGTGACCACGCGTTCGGACCATGCCGCGATGTTGACGTCGTGGGTGACCACGATCACGGTGATCCCCTCGTTGCGGTTGAGGTGACGGAACAGCGTCATGATCTCTGCGCTGCTCGCGCTGTCGAGGTTGCCGGTCGGCTCGTCCGCCATCAGGAGCGGTGCACCGTTGGCAAGCGCCCGCGCGATCGCCACCCGTTGCTGCTGCCCGCCCGACAGCTCACTCGGCCGGAAGCCGAGGCGGTCGCCGAGCCCCACCTGCTGGAGCAGCTCCTGGGCGCGCCGCACGCGGGCCTCGCGAGGCACGCTGCCGTACAACAGCGGCAACTCCACGTTTTCCTGCGCCGTCGTCCGCGCGAGCAGGTTGAAGCTCTGGAACACGAACCCGATGCGCCGGTTCCGCACCGCCGCCAGGTCATCGCGCGACAGCCGGGACACCTCCTGGCCCGCGAGCCGGTACGAGCCGGACGTGGGATGGTCGAGGCACCCGAGCAGGTGCATGAACGTCGACTTCCCCGACCCCGAAGGGCCCATGATCGCCACGAACTCGCCTGGGCGCACCACCAGGCTCACGCCCCGCAGCGCGTGCACCGCCATCGCCCCCTCACCATACACCTTCGTGAGGTCATGGACCTCGATCAGCGGATCACCGCCTCCGGCCCGCGACCGGTCCGAGGCCTGTGCGGGGGCGTACACGGCCGTCGTGGAGTCGCCGGTCATTGTCCGCCTCCCTGGTTCCCACCGCCCGGGCCAGCGCCGGTCCGCCCCGAACCGCGCCGCTCCGACACGACCACTCGGTCCCCTGCCTGAAGCACCCCGCTCCTGATCTCAATGTTCAGATTGTCGGACAGGCCGATCACGACGCGCGCCGGCGTGGGTCGTCCGTTGCGCAGCACCCACACGGTGACGGTGGACCCGGGCGCGCCGGCCACGGGCGCACCAGCCTGCTGACCGGTGCCGCTCTGGGCAAGCGACGCGCCGCCCGTGGAGCCGCCCGCGCCGGTCCTCGGAGTGAGCGGGCGGTACAGCACGGCGGCCGTCGGCACGGCCAGCACGTGGGTCCGTGTGCCGGTGTTGATCGCGACCTGGGCCGTCATGCCCGGCAGGAGGCGCCCCGAGGTGTCGTGGACGATGACGACCGCGTCGTACGTGACGACGTTGTTGGTCACGGTCGGGTTGACGCGCACCTGCTGAACGGTGCCGTTGAACGTCACGTTGGGGAACGCCGTCGCGGTGATCTGGGCGCCCTCCCCGGCCTTCACGTTGCCGACGTCGGCCTCATCTACGGATGTGTCCACCTGCATGTCCGTCAGGTTCGTCGCCAGCGTAAACAACGTCGGCGTCGAAAACGACGCGGCCACGGTCTGTCCGACGCTCACGTTGCGCGCCATGACGATCCCGTCCACGGGGCTCTTGATGAACGTCTGCGACAGGTTGTACTGGGCCTGCCGCACCAACGCGGCCGAGGCCGCCGCCTGATGCTGCGTGGCCGCCGCCTGTGCCTGCGCGGTCGTCACCTGATCGCGCGCACTCTGCAGTTGGGACGACGCGGCCCGCACCTGCGCCTGGGCGACCTGGACCGCCGCCTGCGCGGCGCCCACGTCCGAGGCGTCCGCCGCTTCGGCCGTTTGATCCGTATCCATCTGGCTCTGCGGGATGTACCCCTGCTTCAACAACTCGGCGTCCCGCTGGACCGTCATCTTCGCGAGCGCCAGCGTGGCGGCGGCCTTCGCCGCGTTGGCCTGCGCGCTCCGGAGCGACGCCTGCTGCTGCGCCAGGGTCGCCGTCGCCGCCTGCACGGCGGCCAGGTCCTGCTCGATCGTGCTGGCGCTGGCGCGGGCGGTGGCCTGCGCCGCGGAGAGGTTGGCGGTGTCCTGCGCGACGGACGCCTGGAAGTTCGTCGGATCCAGGACCGCGAGGACCTGGCCCTTGGTCACCTTGGAGTTGTAGTCCACGTTCAGGGCCGCGATCGTCCCGGACACCTGCGTGCCCACTTGCACCACGACCACGGGGTTCACGGTGCCGGTCTCGCTCACGGTCGACGTGATGTCCGTGTACGCGACGGGTCGCGTCACATACTGCACCCCGTTGCGCCTGACGGTCAGGCGCTGGTACCCCACGACGCCTGCGCCGACGACCAGGATGGCGATCAGCACCATCGCGGCAATGCGGCCTGCGCGGCCGAATGTCCCTGTCATTGTGTCCCTCCCAGCGCGCTGCTCTGAATCGGCAGCCCCTCGGAATGCAGCAGCGTCGCCAACGCCGTCTGGTAGCTGTAGACGGCGCTCACCGCGTTGACCTCGGCCTGCGCCGCGTTCGCCTCGGCGGTCGTCACGTTCAGAATCGTGCCCACGCCGGCGCGGTACTGGCCTTGGGCGACCTGCAGCGCCGCGTCCGCCGCGGCGGCCGCGGCCTGGGTCGCGGTCACGTTCGCGGCCGCCTGCACCGCGTTGAGGTACGACTGATACGCGTCCTGGCGGACCGACAGCTGCGCGGCGCTGAGCGAGGCCTGAGCGCTCTGGAGCGTCGCCTGGGCCTGCTGGATCTCGGCCCGCCCCTTTCCGGCGTCATATAGAGGAAGGCTGACGGTCCCGCCGAGCCCGTACGAGACGCCGTTGCTCAGCGCGGCGTTCGTGCTCACCGGCGTGTACGAGGTGTTGATCGCAAGACTCATCTGCGGACCGGCGTTGACGCGGGCGAGGTCCAACCCGGACTGCGCCGACTGGACCTGGGCCTGTGCCTGCGCCACCTCCGGCCGGTTCGCCAGCGCCTGCTGCACGACCGCGGCCCCGCCGGCCGATACGGCCGGCGGTGGCGCGGGAGGCGCCTGGACCTCGATCGCGGCGGCGACATCCGCGGCGAGCAGCGCCTGCAGCGCCGCCTTGCTCGTGGCGATCTGGGACTGGGCGCTCAAGAGGTTCACCTGCGCCTGGGCGACCTGGGACTGGACCTGGATGACGTCCGACTGCGCCGCCACCCCCGCCTTGACCTGCGCCTGGGTCTGCGCCAGTTGGTCCTGATTCTGCTTGAGCTGCGCCCGCCGGACGTCCGTCAACTTCTCCGCGCTCAGCACGTTGAAGAAGGCGGTCGCGGTTTGGAGCGCAATGCTCTGCTGCGTCAACCGCAGCGCCGCCTCGGCGATCGCCACGCCGGCGGTCGCCGAGCCCACCTCGGCGGTCGTCCGTCCGCCGTCGAACAGCGGCACGCTGCCGACGAACGACACGGAGCCGGTTCCCTGCGCGCTCGGGAGCACCTGGGCAATGCCCGTGGACGTCACCGTCGTGCCGGACGCCGTGCCGTAGTTCCCGCTTCCGTTCAGGGACACCGTCGGCGCGAGCCCCGTGCGGGCGATCGTGATGCCCTGCTGGGCCGCCGCCAGAGCCTGCTGCGCCGCCGTCACCTGCGGATTGTGCGTGAGCGCCTGCTGGATCGCCTGGTCGAGGGTCAATGTCGGGCCGGCGGGCCCCGACGGCGTCTGTCCCTGCGCGGACGTCGTCAGACTGGCCGGTGCGGGCGCCGCCAACGCGGCACCACTGGACATGCCGGGGCCCGCGGCCAGCAGCGCCGCGACGACAATGGACACGAGCGTGTGCCGGTTCATGCTCCCTCCTGGGGGCGCATCGGAAGCACAACCGTGAACGTGCTTCCGGCTCCCGGGACGCTCTCCACGGTCACTCGACCGTGGTGCGCCTCGACGAGTGACTTCACGATCGCGAGTCCGAGGCCCATCCCGCCGCTGCTCCGGGTCCGCGACTGGTCCGCCCGATAGAAGTGCTCGAAGACGTGCGGCAGATCCCCCGCGCCGATGCCCTGCCCGGTGTCCGCGACGACCAGCCGGACGCCGCCGTCCTCCTCGCGGAGGGTGATCCGCACGGCGCCCCCGCTCGGCGTGTACCGGAGGGCGTTGTCCACCAAGTTCTGCACGATCTGCCGGAGCCGGTCCGGGTCCGCGGTGACCGGGAGCGTTTTCGGGGCCGCGAGCTCCACCGAGATCCCCCGGTCATGGAACGACGGCGCGAACGCCTCGACCGCCTCAGAGACGAGCGCGGCCGCGTCAACCGCCTCAGGGTGGAGCCGCAGCTGGCCCGCCTGCGCCAGCGAGAGGTCACGCAGGTCCGTGATCAACCGGCGCAACAGCAGGGTCTGGCCGTGCAGGCCGGCGATCCGATCCGGCGTCGGCTCGATGACGTGGTCGAGCATCCCTTCCAACTGCCCCTGGATGACCGCGAGCGGCGTGCGTAGTTCGTGCGTGATCCCGGCAAACAACTGCCGGCGCTGTTCGGCGTCCTGCGCTAGTTGCACCGCCATCCGGTTGAACGCGCGCCCGAGATCCGCGACCTCGTCCCGGCCGGACACGGGCACCGTCGGCGCGTCGCGCCCGGCGGCGATCGCCCGCGCCGCTCGCGTCAGATCGGTGACGGGCCGGGCGATCCGGCGCGCCAGCCACAGCGCCACGAGCACGCCGACGCCGGCCGCGACGAGCGTGCCGACCCAGATCGCCTCGCGGATTCGCGACTGAAACAGCCGTTCCCGGGAGCCGAATCGGCCACGCGGCCGGGCCGGCTCGGCCGCCTCCTGCGACTCCCCGGACGGCCGCGTGCCCACGCGCGGGGCATTCGTGGCCTGGTCGGGGCGCTGCTCGACGTATTGCCGAAACATCGTGCGCGACGTGTACGTCACGAACGTGGTGTTCAGCGCCGTGGTGAGCACGGCGATCACGACGAACGCGACGCTGAGCCTGGCGCGCAGACTACGCACGATGGTCCTCTCCACCGGAGAACTTGTACCCCACTCCGTAGACCGTCAGCACATACCGCGGCGTGCGTGGGTCGGGCTCCACCTTACCGCGGAGGTTCTTGATGTGCGCGTCGACCGTGCGCTCGTAGCCTTCGAACGCGTGTCCCTGCACGCGGTCGATCAGCTGCATCCGCGTGAACACCTGGTTCGGGTGGCTCGCGAGCGTCTCGAGCAGGCGGAACTCCGTCGGCGTCAGTTCCACGCGCCGCCCGCCGAGCGTGACCTCGTGCGCGCGCAGGTCGATCGTGAGATCCCCGGCGTGGATCACGCTCGCGCCTTCCCGCACGCCGCGGCGCAGCACCGCCCGGACGCGCGCCACTACTTCCCGAGGGCTGAAGGGCTTCGTGATGTAGTCGTCCGCGCCGAGCTCGAGCCCGAGCAGCTTGTCCGTCTCTTCGTCGCGCGCCGTGAGCATGATGATCGGCGTCGTCCCCTCGGCACGAATCCGCCGGCACACCTCCCGGCCGTCCACCCGCGGCAGCATGAGGTCCAGTATCACCAGATCGGGGTGCCCGCGAGATACCGCGGACAGGGCGGCCTCACCGTCGGCCGCCTGCTCCACGGTAAACCCGTCCCGCTGGAGATACGACCGCAGCAGCTCTACGATCTGCGGCTCGTCATCGACGACCAGGATGGTAGGCATCGCCGCGTCAACCGAGCGTGACAAGTCGCTTGCGATACTCGTCATCGCTGATCTCGCCGCGCGCGTACCGCTCGCGCAGCAGCTGCGTGGCGGCGTCCGGGCGCGCCCACAACGTCCGCGCGCCGATCACTTTCCAGACCAGCACGATGACGCTCACGATCAGCGCCACGCGGAGCAGCGCGAACAGCCCCGCGATCCAGAAGAACCGGTATCCGCCGCCCCCGGGGTACATGAACCCAGGTCCGCCGGGGTGGACCGGCATCCGCATCTGCGCGAGCCCGGGCGCGGTCGCCGCAGCCAGCGCCGCGAGCGCGATCCCGACCGCCAGGAGCCCGTAGAACGCGTATCCAGAACGTCTCCGCATCGCCGATCCCTCCCGCCTCGATGCTACATTGATTCTACGCTTTTCAGTGTACGGACGGCTTACGAAGAAGTTGTGAATGGCGCATGAAAAGGTCATGAAACGCGGCTGGAGCGCCTGCGGGGCCTCGCCGCGGAGGTTAGGCGGGCGCGGCGGGGTGCTTGCGGCGCGGCCGGCGCACGAGCTCGCCGCCGCAGTTGGGACACACCTCGTGCATCTCGCCCGCGCAGACTGCGCAGAAGGTGCATTCAAAGCTGCAGATGTATGCGTCCGCGTCGTGGGGCAGCGGACGCCCACACCGTTCGCACCGCGGCCGCATCTCGAGCGGCATCTAGAGCGGCGAGACCTCCATCGCGGCGTGCGGCGACGGGATGTGCCCCTGCTCGATCGCGACCAGCACGTCCAGGAACGCGGTGGCGGTGTCGAGCGAGGTGAAGCACGGCAGATGGCGCTCGAACGCGGCGCGGCGCATCGCGAACCCGACGCGGCCCGGCGTGCGTCCCTGCGTCGGCGTGTTGATCACCAGCGCCACCGCGTGCTCACGGATGAGGCGCAGCGCCGTGTGCGTCCCGCCGTTCTTGCTGACGTGGATCGCCCGGACACCGTGGTGTCCTAAGAACTGCGCCGTGTCGTCCGTCGCGTACACTGCAAAGCCGAGCTCGACAAACCGCCGGATCAGCGGCAGCGCGGGCACCTTATCGCGGTCGGCGATGCTCGCGAGCAGAGCCCGCTCCTGCGGCATCACGACGCCCGCGGCCACGAGCGCGCGATAGAGCGCGCCGGGCAGCGTGGCATCCTGCCCCATCACCTCGCCGGTGGACGTCATCTCGGGGCCGAGCAGCACGTCGAGCTGGCCCAGCTTTTCGCTGCTGAACACCGGCGCCTTGACCGACACGCGGGACGGCGGCGGCAACACGGTGACCCCGGGGTACCCAAGGTCGGCGAGCGACGCTCCCAGCATCACGCGGACCGCGAGCGGCACCAGCGGCGCGCCGGCGGCTTTGCTCACGAACGGGATCGTCCGGCTGCTGCGCAGATTCGCCTCGAGTACGTACGCGGTGCCGTCCTTGACGACGAACTGGATGTTGAGGAACCCCCGCACGACGAGCGCGCGCGCGATCGCCACGGTGTACGCGACGATCTGGTCGGACACCTCCGGCGTGAGGCCGGGCGCGGGGAACACCGCGACGCTGTCCCCTGAGTGCACCCCCGCGCGTTCGACGTGCTGCATGATGCCCGGGAGGTACACGCCGTCGCCATCGCTGATCGCGTCCACCTCGACCTCCATCCCCTCGAGGTACACGTCGATCAGCACCGGGTGGTCCGTGTCCGCGGCGAACGCGTATTCCAGATATCGCACCAGCTCGTCTCGCGTCGCCACGATCTCCATCCCGCGCCCGCCGAGCACGTACGACGGCCGGACCAGCAGCGGATACCCGAGCCGGTCGGCCGCGTCGACGCCGGCCTCCACGGACCGCACGGCGTCCCCCGCCGGATGCGGGATCCCGAGCCGGCGCAGCAGCGCGCCGAACCTCCCACGGTCCTCGGAGACGTCCAGGCTGTCCACGGACGTCCCGAGCACCCGCACCCCCGCCTCCGCAAGCGGCGCGGCGAGATTGAGCCCGGTCTGACCGCCGACTTGGACGATCACCCCGTCGGCCTGCTCGGCCTCGACCACGTGGAGCACGTCCTCGAGCGTGAGCGGGTCCATGTACAGCCGGCTCGCGACATCGAAGTCGGTGCTCACCGTCTCGGGATTGTTGTTGATCAGCACCGCGTCCAGCCCCTCGGCGCGCAGTGCCTTCACGGCGTGCACGCTCGAGTAGTCGAACTCGATGCCCTGTCCGATGCGAATCGGCCCGGATCCCAGGACGACGACGCGGGCGCGAGGGCTCGGTGGGATCTCGCTCTCCTCCGCGTACGTGGAGTAGAAGTACGGGGTTTCGGCCGGGAACTCACCGGCGCACGTATCCACGACCTTGAACACGGGCCGGATCCCCGCGGCGCGGCGCGCGGCGCGCACAGCCGCGGCGTCCACCGCCCAGAAGTGCGCGATCGTCGGGTCGGCGAGACCGCACCGCTTCGCCGCCCGCAGCGTATCGACGTCGCGGTGCGTGCGCAGGCGCTCCTCCATCCCCACGATGTTCGCGATCTTCTGGATGAAGAACAGGTCGATGCGTGACAGGTCGGCGACCTCCTGGGGCATCATCCCGCGCCGGAGCCCTTCGGCGACCGCAAACAAACGCTCGTCGCACGGCTCGGCGATCCGCCGCCGGACGCCGTCGCGCGTCCAGGCCGCGGCCGGCGGGTAGAGCAGCCCGTCCGCCTTGGCGTCGAGCGACCGCACCGCCTTGAGGAGGGCCTCTTCGACCGAGCGGCCGATCGCCATCGCCTCACCGGTCGCCTGCATCTGGGTCCCGAGCCGACGGTCCGCCTGCGGGAACTTGTCGAACGGCCACCGTGGAATCTTGACGACACAGTAGTCGAGCGCCGGCTCGAACGCCGCGCACGTCTGCCCGGTCACCGCGTTGCGGATCTCATCGAGGCGCTTCCCGAGCGCGATCTTCGCCGCGACCCGCGCGATCGGGTAGCCGGTCGCCTTGCTCGCAAGCGCGCTGGACCGGCTGACGCGGGGGTTCACCTCGATCACGTAGTACTGCTCGCTCTGAGGATCGAGCGCGAACTGGATGTTGCACCCACCCTCGATCCCCAACCCGCGGATGATGCGGAGGCTCGCGCTGCGGAGCCGCTGGTATTCGCGGTCGGTGAGCGTCTGGCTGGGCGCGATCACGACGCTGTCCCCCGTGTGGACACCCATCGGATCGAGATTTTCCATGTTGCAGACCGTGATGCAGGTGTCCGCGCGGTCCCGCATCACCTCGTACTCGATCTCCTTCCAGCCCACGACGGACCGCTCGATCAGCACCTGACCGATCCGGCTCACAGACAGACCGAGCGAGGCGATGTCGTCGAGCGCACGCTGGTCGTGCGCGATCCCGCCGCCGGTTCCTCCGAGGGTGTACGCGGGGCGGACGACGACCGGGTATCCGATCTGCGAGGCGAACGCACGGGCCTCCTCGACCGAGGTCGCGATCGTGCTCGCGGGCACCGGCTCCCCGAACGCCAGCATCGCGTCCTTGAACTGCTGCCGGTCCTCCGCCTGCTGGATCGCGCGCAGCGACGTGCCGAGGAGGCGAACCTGGTACCGCTCCAGCACGCCGGCTTCGGCGAGCGCGACCGCGAGGTTGAGACCGGTCTGCCCGCCGAGGGTGGCCAGGAGGCCCTGCGGGCGCTCCTTCGCGATCACGCGCTCCAGAAACTCCACCGTGAGCGGCTCGATGTACACGCGGTCCGCGGTCTCGACGTCGGTCATGATCGTGGCGGGGTTGCTGTTGATGAGCACCACCTCGACGCCTTCTTCCGAGAGCGACCGGCACGCCTGGCTGCCCGAGTAGTCGAACTCGGCCGCCTGCCCGATCACGATCGGGCCCGAGCCGATCACCAAGACCTTGCGGAGGTCTTCCTGCGGCACCGGCGCTACTCGCCTCCCATCGCCGGCATCGTCGCAGGCGTCACGTGGTGGGAACGGCCGGCGCCGACCATCTCCATCCATTGATCGAACAGGTACGACGAGTCCAGCGGGCCGGGGCGGCCCTCCGGGTGGTATTGGATCGACACGATCGGCAGCCGCCGGTGGCGCAACCCCTCGACCGTGCCGTCGTTCAGGTTGCGATGGGTCACGACCATCTCCGCGGCGTCGAGCGACGCCTCGTCCACCGCGTAGCCGTGGTTCTGCGTCGTGACGCACACGCGCCCGTTGTCGAGATCCTTGACGGGGTGGTTGCCGCCGCGGTGGCCGTACGGCAGCTTGAACGTCTCCGCGCCCGAGGCGCGCGCGATGATCTGATGGCCGAGGCAGATCCCAAACAGCGGGAGACGCTCCCACAGCGCCCGGACCTGCGCGACCTGATGCGACAGCCGGCGCGGATCGCCCGGTCCCGGTGAGAGCACGACCCCCGCGGGCTCATGCGCGAGCACCTCGTCCGCGGCGGCCCGGTGCGGGAGCACCCACACGTCGCACCGCCGCTGCCGCAGGGCCTCCACGATACCTCGCTTGACCCCGCAGTCGATCACCGCGATCCGCGGGCCCGGCCCGGGATAGTGGATCGGCGTCTCCGTGGATACCTGGGCGACGAGGTCGAGCGCGCCGATCTCGGGGATCGCCCGGGCCCGTTCGACCAGCGCCTCGTCGGAGACGCCCTCGGTCGAGATGACGCCGCGCTTGAGTCCGTCCGCGCGCAGGTGGCGCACCAGGCGGCGGGTATCGATGTCCGCGATGCCCACGACGCCCCACTGCGCCAGCGACGCGGCCAGCGTCCGCTCCGCCTGCCAGTGATGCGGCAGATCGGCGCATTCGCCGACCACGAAGCCGTCGACGTGTGGCCGGCTGGATTCCCAGGCTCCGCCGCTGACGCCGTAGTTGCCGATGAGCGGATAGGTCATCGTCACGATCTGTCCTCGGTACGATGGGTCGGAGAGCACCTCCTCGTACCCGGTCATCACCGTCGTGAACACGACCTCGCCCCCGGCCGATCCCTGCACGCCGATCCCCCGGCCGGCGAACATCATTCCGTCCTCAAGCGCCAACCGCGCCCGCATCGCGTCCCTCCTGAGCCGTCAACCCAGCATGCATAATTATACACGAAGCGATCATAAAGATGCAACGCTCCTCTTCTCGTCCCCACGGACAGCGCCTGGCGGGGCGGATCTCGGAGAATCGAGGGCGGGCCCGCGCGGGCAAAAAAGATCGGGAGCCCGAGAGGACTCCCGCGCATGCGTTCACCAGCGACCGGCGCACCATCGATC
>DASQGM010000142.1:0-3482 GCA_035632615.1 bacterium
CCGGTGATCTTTACCGACGCCGCGGACGCGACCTCGTCGGGCGCGACCGGGGACAGCAACGCGATCCTGGCCGGGCTGCTGCGCGCCGGCTACGAGAAGCCCGTGCTCGCGCCGATCGTCGACCCACCCGCGGTCGCCGCCGCGTTCCGCGCCGGGGTCGGCGCGACGCTCCGGGTGCGCCTCGGGGGCGCGCTCGACCGGCGCTTTGCCCCCGTGGAGCTGGCCGCCGAAGTCGACATGCTCTCGCGGGGGCGCGCCGCGCTCGAAAACAGCCGGAGCGCGCTCGACGCCGGTCCGACCGCGGTGCTCATCGCCGGCAACGTCACGATCGTGGCGATGACGCGGTCGGTCAGCCTGTTCGACCGGGCGATGTTTCTCGCGCACGGGCGCGACCCGAAAGACTACCACCTCACGGTCGTCAAGTCGCCGTACTGCGAGCCGCACATGTTCGACGAGTGGGCCGAGAAGGATTTCAACATCGACGTGCCCGGGTCCACCAGCGCCGATCTGCGGTCGCTCGGGCACCGAATCTGCCGGCGCCCGATGTTCCCGCTCGACGACGACGTGACGTTCGCGCCCGCCCCGGAGGTGTACCGGCGCGGCCGGTGAGCGCGACGGAACAGGAGACGGGCGTCGCGAACGGAAACTACGTGACGGACGCTGCGGCGATCGGGCGGAATCCATGGGGGGCACGGTGATGGCGACGGGATCGGACGGGACGGAGCGCATCAGCCGGCGGGCGGTGCTGCGGCGCGCGGCGGCGCTCGGCCTCGCGGCGGGGTCGCTCTCGTGTCTCGGGGCGTCCCGCGTGTTCGGCGCGCCCGCCGGGAGCGCCGTGACGATCGCGGAGGGGCTCGAGCCGCTCAGCCTGGATCCCGCGAACGACACCGCCACGATGGCGATGGACACGTACTCCAGCATGTTCGACGCCCTGGTCTCGTTCGACGCCAAGATAGTGCTCCATCCGTCGCTCGCCGCGTCGTGGCGCGCGGTGACCCCCACGACGTGGGAGTTCGCGCTCGCCAGCGGCGTGATGTTCCACAACGGCGATCCGATGACGAGCGACGATGTCGCGTACAGCATCAACCGGATCGTCGCGCCCGACTCGAAGCTGCGGCGCAAGTCGTTCATGGCGGGGATCCAAAAGGCCGACGTGGTGGACGCGAAGACGGTGCGCGTCACGACCTCGATCCCGCTCGCGATCACGCCCAAGCTGATGCGCTACGCGTACGTCGTCCCGCGCAAGATCGTCGAGCAGCAGGGCGACGCCCAGTTCGCGCTCAAGCCCGTGGGCACGGGCCCGTACCAGTTCGTGGAGTGGGTGAAGAGCTCGCACATCACCGTGCGGCGGTACGATCGGTACTGGGGCGCCGCGCCGGCGATCGACGTCGCCACGTGGCAGAGCATCCCCGAGGACTTCTCGCGGGTCGCGGCCCTGCAGACCGGCGCCGCGGACGTGATCGTCCTGGTGCCGCCGGACCGGGCGGCCGCGCTCCAGCGCGCGCGGGACATCCACGTGGAGACGTCGCCGAGCCTGCGGACCGATTTCGTCGGGATGAACACCTGGAGCGCGCCGTTCGCCGATGTGCGGGTGCGCCAGGCGATGAACTACGCGGTGGACAAGGACACACTGATCAAGGAGATCCTCGGCGGCTACGCGATCAGCAACGGGTCGCCGGTGAGCCGGGCCGTCCCCAGCTTCAACCCGGCGATCAAGCCGTATCCGTACGACCCCGACAAGGCGAAGGCGCTGCTGAAGCAGGCCGGCTACGCGAACGGGTTCGAGACGACGATCGAGGGCACGGCGGGGATGTATCCGAGCGAGACCGACGTCATCCAGGCGATCGCCGGGCAACTCCAGAAAGTCGGCGTCACCGTCCGGCTCAACCTGCAGCCGTGGGGCTCGTTCTGGCCGCGGTGGCTCGGCCGCAAGGTGCCGGGGCTGTACTTCCTCGGGTTCGGCAACGACCTCGGCGATCCGCACCAGATCTTCGCCTCGCACATGTGGAAGGCCGGACGCGGCCTCTACTGGAACACCCCGAAACTCGACGCGATGGTCGAGGCGGGGCTGGCGACCGCCGACGAGGCGAAGCGGCACGCAGTCTACGCCGACGCGCAGGTGTTCGTCCACGAGCAGGCGCCCTGGGTCTTTCTCTACGATCAGGTCGACATCTACGGCGTGCGCGGCCGAATCGACTGGCGGCCGCGTCCCGATGAGCAGGTGCTGCCCCACCAGATGCGCGCTCGGACGGCGTAGGGACGCGGCGGTGGGAACGGGCCGGGACCGCGGATCGCGGTGACCCGATACCTCGGCTTCCGGGTCGCGTACGTGGCGGCGACGCTCGTCGCGGTCAGCGTGGTCATCTTCGTGATGCTGATGGCCAGCGGCGATCCGGCGGCGCTCATGCTGTCGCCGAACGCCACGCCGGCTGAGGTCGCCGCGCTGCGCCACCAGATGGGGTTCGACCGGCCGTGGCCGGCGCAGTACCTCGCATTCGTCCGGCGGGCGGTGTGGGGCGATTTCGGGACGTCGCTGCGCTACAACGAACCCGCGCTCGGTCTCGTCGTGCAGTTTCTGCCCGCCACGGCGGTGCTCGCCGGCGCCGCGATGGCGCTGGCCGTCGCGATCGCGATGCCGCTGGGCGTGCTCGCGGCGGCGCGCCGGGGCTCCGCGTACGACCTGACCGCCTCGGCCGTCGGCGTGCTCGGGCAGTCGGTCCCCGTGTTCTGGCTCGGCATGCTGATGATCCTGGTGTTCGGCGTGGTTCTCCAGTGGCTGCCGATCGGCGGGCGCGGCGGCGTCTCCCATCTGGTCCTGCCCGCGGCGGCGCTCGGCTGGTACGAAACCGCGGCGCTGACACGACTCGTGCGCGCGAGCCTGCTCGACGTGCTGGGGGACGACTACATCCGGACCGCGTACGCCAAGGGGCTCCGGGCGTACACGGTGCTGCTCAAGCACGCGCTGCGCAACGCGGCGTTGCCGGTGGTGACGGTCCTGGGCCTCGAGCTCGGCACACTGCTCGGGGGCGCGGTGGTGACGGAGACCGTCTTCTCGTGGCCGGGCGTCGGGCGCCTGCTCGTGGACGCGGTAAACAACCGCGACGTCCCGCTCGCCCTGACCGCGATCCTGTTGCTCGCGGGCATCGTGATCTGCCTGAACCTGGTGGTGGACCTGTGCTACGCGTGGCTGGACCCGAGGGTGCGGTACGGATGAGGCGTCTGCTGCGGCACCCGCAGGGCGGGATCGGCGCCGCGGTCCTCGCCGTCGCCCTGGTCCTCGCCGTGTTCGGCGCGGCGGCGGCGCCGGCCGACCCGTTCGCCGAGGATCTGGGCCAGCGCCTGCGCCCGCCGCTGATGCGGTTCCCGGGGGGCCGGGTCGCCTACTTCGGCACGGATCAGCTCGGCCGGGATCTGTTCGCCCGCGTGATCGCCGGCGCCCGCGTCTCGGTCGAGGTGAGCCTGTCGGCGGTGCTGCTCGCCGG
>DASQGM010000143.1:0-3568 GCA_035632615.1 bacterium
ACCGCACCCCCCATCATGCGCATCAACGCCCGCCGACCCAACACGCGCATCTCTCCACCCCCTCCCCGATGCAGTCGTTCCGTGGTGCGCTCACTTGCCGAACCCCAGCGCTTGAGGCAGCACAAGTGTGAACCAGGGCACAAAGCTCACGATCAACAGCCCGATGATCAGGACGACCAGGTACGGCATCATCGCGCGCGAGGCCGGCTCGATCCGCGTCCGCATGATCGCGCAACAGGCGTAGAAGCCGACGCCCGTGGGCGGGAGAAAGGCGCCGAGGCCCATCGCGATCAACAGCACGATGCCGAAGTGGAGGCCGTTCAGCCCGAACTGTCCCGCCATCGGGACCAGCAGCGGCGCCAGAATGTTGAGCGCCGGAAGCCCTTCGAGGAGCGAGCCCGTGACAATCAGCAGCACGATCGATCCGACAAGGAACACTGCGGTCCCGCTGCGCATGCCTTCGAGCAGCGCGACCAGATGCTGCGGGAGATAGGCGATCGTGAGCGCCCACGAGAAGCTGGTGGCGGCGGCGAGGATGAACAGGATCAGCCCCGCGAGCATCGCGCTGTCGATGGCGGCGCGGACCAGCCCTGCGAGGCCGAGCTCCCGGTAGACGAACGACGCCAGGATGAGCCCGTAGATCACGGCGAACGACGACACCTCCGTCGGCGTTGCGGTGCCGCTGAGGATGCCGGCAAAGATCATGAACGGCATCGCGATCGGCAGCACCGCGCCGAGCGCCGCCCGGAGCACCGTACGCGCGGGCGCGCGGGGCGCCCGGGAGACGTTGGCCCGTCCGGAGCGGAGATAGATCAGCGCCATCAGGCAGACACCGATCACGGCCGCCGGCAGGAGGCCGCCGATGAACAACGCCGCGATCGAGAGGGACGTGATCGAGCCCAGGACCAGAATGCCGATGCTCGGCGGCACCGTGTCGCCCATCACCGCCGCGGACGCCAGGACCGCGGCCCCCTCGCCCTCTCCGTATCCCTCGCGCACGATCATGTCCCGCATGACGGTGCCGACGGCCGCGACGTCCGCGATCTTCGATCCCGACAACCCCGAGACGAGATACATGCTGATCACCGCGACCTGGAGGAGGCCGCCCCGCACATGGCCGACCAGCGCGTAGACGAAGCGCACCAGGCGGACGCTGATGCCTCCGCGTTCCATGATCAGGCCGGCGAAGATGAAGAACGGCAGGGCGAGCAGGACGAAATTGCCCGTGCCGTGGACCATCTGCTGCGGGAGCGCCATCAGCGGCACCGAGTTCGATACCCAGAAGTAGCCGCAGGCGGCGAGCACCAACGCGAACCCGATCGGCAGGCCGAGAAACGCGCTCCCCAGCAGGAGCGCGAGCGACATCACGGCGGCCGCAGTGCCTCCGAGCGACCCGAGCCAGGCGGTTCGGGCGGCCGACACCGCGACGGCCGTGGCGGCGAGCAGCGCGCAGGCGGTGAACATCGCCGTGCGCTCGGCCCGGCGGAGATTCTCGAGCGCATAGACGGCGAGCAGCGGCATGCTGATCGTGAGCGGAAGGGCGAGGACGCCGCCAGGCAGTCCGAGGATCGGCGTCTGTCGCGGCCAGTTCGATTGCACCACGGCCAGCGACAGATAGAAGAGGGTCAGCGCGAGCGCGAGCACGAGCCAGTCCGCCGCGGCGAGGCAGACGTGCCGTGGCATCGGCGGGAGCTTGTTCAAGACCACCCGCAGGAAGGTGTGGTGCGCCCGGCGATAGGCTACGGTCCCGCCAACGTAGGCGAGGACCGACAGCGCGATCTGGGCCACCTCCTCGGTCCACAGGATCGAGGTGTGGAGGAACGCGCGGGCCAGCACGTTCAGGAAGATGACGGCGACCTCGCCGAGCAGCGCCAGCACGATCACCGCCTCGGCGGCGCGATCGAGCATCCGAAGCGCCGCATCGCCCGTCGCGTGTGCCGCGAGGGGCCCGCCACCGCGGGCGGCGTCCGCTTCGGCGCTCATCGGGCGTCCGCTCCGGGATGTGCCATGCGCAAGCGCGGCCGCGTCAGGCCGGGCCTTCGACGGCGCGCTCGAACGCGTCGAGCAGCCGGAGCACGGCAGGGTCGCCAAACGGCAGAACCTCCGTCAAGAACACCGCGGCGATCCCCCGCGCGAGGTCGATCCAGAAGTAGGTGTTGGCGATGCCCCCCCAGCTCAGGCTTCCGGCGCTGCGCCGTCCCGGCACGTCTTCCGTGTTGATGAGGAAACTGAGGCCCCACTTTTTCGCGATCGTGGGGAAGAAATCGATGTCCGCCGACCGCTGTGGATTCGTCGTGCGGAGCGGGCCGACGGTGAGCCCGCCGATGTGGTTCTGGGACATCAACGCCACCGTCTCCGGCCGCAGCACGACGGCGCCGTCCAGCCGGCCGCCGTTGAGCAGCATCCGCAGAAAGGTGAGGTAGTCACCCCCGGTCGTGTAACAGCCGCCGCCGCCGCTGACGAACTCGGGGGGTTGCGGCGACTCTCCCGGCATCTCCTCGAGGCCACCGTCCGGGGTCCGGGCGTACATGTGAGCTCGCCTGGCGACCTGGTCGGGCCGCAACCAGTGGGCCGTGTCGCCCAGACCCAACGGCGCATAGACGCGGGCGGCCAGGTAGCTGTCGAGCGACATGCCGCTCACAGCCTCGATCACTCGCCCCACCCAGTCGATCCCGATTCCGTACTGCCAGCGTTCGCCCGGATCGAACCGCAGCGGCGCGTACAGCGCGGCCAGCCGGCCCGTCCTGACCGCCGGGAGCCCGGTGCGTTCGGCGTAGCGGAGCAGCTCGGGGTCCCAGAGCTCGTAGCTGAATCCGCTGGTATGGGTGAGCAGTTGACGGAGGGTGATCGGCCGCGTGGCCGGACGGAGCCGGGGGTTGCCCGCACCGTCAAAACCTTCGAGCACCGGGGGAGATTCTAAATATGGAACCAGGTAACCGAGCGGCTCGTCCAGGCCGATCCGGCCCTGCTCGACCAGCTGCATCGCCGCGGTCGCCGTCAGGGCCTTCGTCATCGAGCCGATGAGGAAGATCGTGTCGAGGTCCATCGGCGCGCGGCCCGACAGGCTTCGCCAGCCCGCGGCGCCCGCGTACAGGATGTGGCCGGAGGGCGCCGCGAGGGCGACCACCCCGGGAACCACACCGCTTTCCACGGCGTTGCGCAGCAAACCATCGATCCTCGCCGCTCGCGTCATCGTTCGTCTCGGAACGGTCTGGCGTTCGATCGGCGGGTGCCGTGTGACGACGGTATCAAGTTAGTACTTTATTGTCAACACTATTTTGTAAATACCAAGTGGGGTGGCGCGCCGCGCGCGAACAGCGCACCGCGCATGCGGACGCTCGCCGAGGTGCTCGAAGTCACGGTTCTCCCTTCGGGAGCAAGTAGTAACGCTCGCGTGCCAGTCTCAACTCCTCGCGCACGGCCGCCAGCTCGTCCCGGGAGGGCTCCGGGAGCGCGGCGACCTCGTCGCCCACCCGGATCGGCCAGCCGAAGCACTCCTGCACGTCGGCGGGGGTCACGTGGGGGTGGAGGGCGGCTGTGTACATCTCACCGCGGCCGTCGAATCGGA